>JALNXV010000269.1 GCA_023230175.1 Candidatus Cloacimonadota bacterium | reverse complement strand
TGTCAAGAACCACCATCTTTCTTAAGATTTGTCTGGCACTATACTTGTACAAATATTTATTGTTATATTTACCCTTTGCAATTAAAATATCAATTTCGTTGATGCTTTTTTCAATATCATCCTGTTCTTTTTTTTCTCTTAAACTTACTGATAATTCTATGAGTTTTTTTAGAAATGGTTTAAGATATTTATTAAAAATTATCTCAGCCTCCTCATAAGATGCATTATCTTTCTCATCAATTTTATTTACTGAGTCTTTTTGTATGAAATAGGAGTTCTCACTTTTTTTCTTTATCCCACAATGTTTCTCATTACCACATCTTGAACTTCCAAAAACACTTGTATGCCGTTGAATAAAATTAAACAAGTAACCATTTGGTCTATTATCGTCGTTAATATTTTTAATTGTATTCGTATAATCATCTAAGGTAAAATCTTTTCCGTCATTATCTATAATTTTTTTTTTATACTTTTCCCATTTCTCAATTACTTGTTTTCTTTCTACATATTTTTCATCAGAATTATTTAAATATTCTTCTAGTACTTCTTTTAATTCATCACTTAATTTTAACTCCATTTTTACTCCTTACTAAAAAAGTTCTTTTTCTTGTTTAATAATTGATTTTAACTCACTTATTGTCAAATCTTTGTCTTGATTATGTAATTCATAGCAATAGTTATCAAATTTCTTAATTATTTCTTTAAATTCTTCTGGGATAAGATTATAGACATAAAAGGCAATTTCTCTTGGTATCTCATTATAAAAAGCTCCGGCGATACTACCTGTGATGCAGGCAAGAGTATCACTGTCTCCTCCAATTGAAATAGCTAATCTGACAGCATCCTCAAAGTTATTACTTTCTAAAAAGGCAACAATTGCATAAGGAACAGTTCCTTGACAGGTTTCATTAAAGGTATAGGAATCTCTAATCTGATCTAAAGAAAAACTTAAATCATAGCTAAATTCTTTTTCAATAAAGTCCTTTATAGCTTGCTTTGTTATATTATTTGAAGCAAGATACACTGCAGAGGCTACAGCTTGAGCACCTTTTACCCCCTCGGGATGATTATGTGTAATTTCAGCAGTCTTTTTGGCTAATTCCATAGTACTATAAACATCCTCACACACCAAACCGACAGGACTGACTCTCATCGCAGAACCATTTCCATAACTATTATATGGCTTTGGGTTTTCACTTAATAACCATCTCATAAAAGAAGAACCGTAACCTCTCCCTTCATATTTATTTCCATACTTATGTACTGTGTGAACAAAGTCTAAATTATTTAAAATCGCATCTGCAATAGCAATAGTCAAAACACTATCATCTGTAAAAAAGCAATCACTTTTAAACAAGACAAAATCAGTTGATTTAATATTATTAAATTCATACACAGAACCAATAATATCTCCGGCAATTGCCCCAAGTAAAACTCCTTCATATACTCTCATAAGCTCTCCAATTAGTTAAAAAATTACAAAATATTATAAAATCCAACAAGTCAGTATTTCCCCGAAAGCAAGTTCTATAAATTACAATATATCTATTCTTGTAAAATTTGTCAAATAATTATTGCTTTTTTGATTAACTAAGTTAATATTTTAATATAGAGATTACTTTCTCGCTAAAATTATATGTAAATTTTTGTATTTTTTGGGAGGTAAAAATAAAGATGTTTAATGTAATTAAAAATTGTTTAAATGTAGTATTAAAAAATTCTGTTAATTCAGGACTAACAATTTTAAGTGAGATACCTGAAGAAAATGTTTTTAGTATTATATCTGATATTGATGAAGAGGTTTATAATAGTGACTTAAACTCTTTTAATCTTAATTATAAAAGAGAATGTTTTAAAGATTTAGAAAACACTCCCTATATGGATGATATTGAGTGTCTAAACGATTACTTTAAAATTCTTATCTATTCAATAATCTCAAATAAGTTAATGAGAAAAATCAAGTTAGGAATAATAAAAGATAATAATGTCTGTTCATTTTATCATAACGCAGTTATTGAAATAAAAAAATATATTGAAAATAGGATTAGCTGTAACATTAAATATGACTATTCGCTACCTCGAATAGAATCAGTTTTTAAAAATTACTCTTTGGATGATTTCGAAAAGCTAATCCTTCTTTTTCTCACTGGGCAAAAGTTTTGTTCTCTGTTTGAAAAATACAACATACCTGTATGTAGTATCAGTAATTTTGAAATCACTACATTACTTACTTCAAGCGATGAAGAAATATTTGAAAAAGAATTTTATTTTTCAGATAAATCAAAACTGTTTACATTAAACTTAATATGCACTGAAAACATATACTCATTTGAAAAGATAATAACAATTGATACTCCTTTACTTCGATATATAGTTCATTCCGATAAACACTACGAATGCTTCATTAAAAATTGCAAATACATTGATGATGATATTGACTTTAATGACATCCCAAATTCAGAATCCAAAAAAGAGATATTAATCAATTCTTTAAATAACTATACATCAACAATTAATACCTGCAAAATCTTAGAACCAAAATATGAGCAAAAATGCATAATATACATTTTTAAAGGTGAAAACAACTCTGAAAAAATCAAAACTGCTATTGCCTTTGCGAATACAATAAATAAAAAAATTCTCTATATTGACAGTCTAACTTTAACAATTACTCCGGATGAAGAAGACCTTCGTTTTTTATTCAGAATAGCTTCATTTAATAATTCAATTATTTTCTTTGATAATTTCGACAATATCCTAGAAGATGTTTATTGCTCTTTTAAACTAAAAACCTGTTTTATTAATGAATTAAAAAGATACCCCGGTACTGTAATCTTTAACTTAGAAGATATTTCTCAGTTTGATAACATTAGATCATCTTTCATCATTGCTTGTATAAGTTTTGAAACCCCTAATTCAGAAGAAAGATATAATATTTGGGAATTATATACTAAAAAAGCAGGGATAAATCTATATGAAAAAGATCTCAAATATTTATCTCAAAGATATTGTATTGATAATGATGCAATCAAGGAAGTCATTTGTTATACAGTTGTAACTGCCTCTTATACTAACAATTATGTATCAAAAATTAATAAAGCAAACATCATACAATCATATGAATCAATTTATAATGATAGTTTAAAAGATTTATCAAATCAAAATTCAAAGCTTAGTTTTGATGATGTTATTCTTCCTGATAATCTTATTGAAGATTTAAAAACAATTATAAACTTCAAAAAAAGCAAAGCAACACTTGTTAATGAATGGGGTTTTGCAAAGCATTTATCTAACAGAAAAGGTTATAAAATTCTTTTTCATGGACAATCCGGAACGGGTAAAACAATGTCTGCTAATTTAATAGCTAATGAACTTGATATGAGTTTGCATGTTGTTAATTTTGCAAAATTAAACTCTATGTGGGTTGGCGAAACAGGAAAAAACATCGAATCTATATTTTCTAACATTGATTTAGATAAGTGCATTTTACTTTTTGATGATGCAGATGCTATATTTAGCCAAAGGACAACTGTTAGAAATTCAACAGATAAATACAGTAATATGGACATTGATATCCTTCTGACACAGTTAGAAAATTATGCAGGTTTTGTTATAATGACATCTAATTTCATTGACTGTATTGACAATGCTATGTTTAGACGATTTGATTATGTAATTGAATTTCCTATGCCAGATTACAATACCCAGCTTAGACTTTGGAGATTATTACTGCCTAAACAAGTTCCTTTAGGCAATGATATTGATTTTGAGTCTTTATGTGAAAAATATAGCTTCACAGGAGCAAATATTAAAAACATTATAGTTAGAGCTTGTTCTGAAGTAGCATTAAGAAATAATAGTGATAGATTTTTAACTCAAGCCGATTTACTTAAAGCAGCAAAAAAAGAGCATACTACTAACAATAAAGGAATTATTGGTTTTTAAACTTGATTCTCTAATCACGAAGTAAGAAGGGAAATGAGGACAAAGATAAGAAGGTCTCACGCAAAGACGCAAAGACGCGAAGGTAAAAATATGAGTGATACGAGGATAGATAATCAAGCTTGGGGTTTAGGTCTCATAACCTCGTTTTTTAGAGCTTGTTTCAAAACTACTGTTGTGCGAGCATCCCTGCTTGTACTCATAACTATAAATCACTTGAAAACAATATTTTAGAAAACTACAAGCTGGAAGCTTGTAGAACTTTTTTTCTATTTTGAGACAGGCTCTGAAGCCTATGATTATGAGACCAATTTTTTGAGGATATATTGGTAAAAACTCTTAGTGCTCTTTGTGTTCTTAGCGGTAATCAATTTAAAATTCAACATTCAAAATTAATATTGTGTTCTTAGCAGTTTACCCTGTTAAATCCGATATAATCGATGCAAAGCATTTAACAGGGTTAATATAAAAAAATCCGTGTAATCCGAGAAATCCGCGTTAAAATAAAAATACTTTGGACTTGATTCTTTGCCCAGTTAAATCCGATGTAATCGGTGTAAAGCAATTTAACAGGACAAGAAAAAGAAGGTCTCACGCAAAGACGCGAAGGTAAAAATATAAGTGATTCGAGAATAGATAATCAAGCTAAGGGTTTAGGTCTCATAACCTCGTTTTTTAGAGCTTGTTTCAAAACTACTGTTGTGCGAGCATCCCTGCTTGCACTCATAACTATAAATAACTTGAAAACAATATTTTAGAAAACTACAAGCTGGAAGCTCGTAGAACTTTTTTTCTATTTTGAGACAACATCTGAAGCCTATAGTTATGATACCTATTTTTTGAGGATTTATTGGTAAAAAATCTTAGTGCTCTTTGTGTTCTTAGCGGTAATCAAATCAAAATTCAACATTCAAAATTAATATTGTGTTCTTTGTGGTTTAACCTGTTAAATTCGATATAATCGGTATAAAGCAATTTAACGGGGGTTAATATAAAAAATCCGCGTAATCCGATAAATCCGCGTTGAAAAAAACTCTCAATAAAAAAAATTGAGGATAAGAGATGGCGGTTATCTACTCTCCCACACGGTTGCCCGAGCAGTACCATCGACGCAAAAGAGCTTAACTGCTGTGTTCGGAATGGGTACAGGTGTTGCCTC
>JALNXV010000016.1 GCA_023230175.1 Candidatus Cloacimonadota bacterium | reverse complement strand
ACCTGGGCTGGTGACGAGACCAAGGTTGCTTCGATCGCGGATGCCTCCCATGATCAGCTTTCATCGTTCATCACTTACAGCAGCGAATCCGATCTTGCAGTGGTCATAAGAGTTGCATACTATGCGGCATCCCGTTACTACCTCGTCAGGAGGGAGTTCTCATCTGGCAAGGGGTATGCCGATGCGGCGTTTGTCCCGAGGGTAGGATGCGATGTGATTCCGATGATCATCGAGCTCAAGTGGAACCGAAGCGTAGATGAAGGGATTGTCTAGATAAATCGGAAGAAGTACATGAGCTTCTTCGAGGATTATTCCAAGGTTATTGTCTGCTGCATAGACTACAGCACTGATGACAAAGAGCACAGATGCCGTATAGATACTGTGAGTAAAGGAGTTTGATTATGCTGTTTGGAGACCCGAAGTACAAGCCGATGGCAGATGCTGCAAAGACTGTTGTCCGCAGCACGGACAATTTCAACTGGAGCTTCATCGCCTTGCTGGCGATTGTCGTGATTCTGTACATCAATGAGTTCAAGCAGAAGAACTACAAGGCAATCGCAGCTGCCCTTGCTCTGTATTCTGTTCATTGGTTCTATGAGATTCTGAATGCAGTGATCTGCTATTTCTCAGGCTATGCCCTTTGGACAGTCTCTCCTGAAAGCACTTCATACATCCTGCTCATCGGTGTGAGCTGGGAGCTTTCCATGATGTTCGCAATCGCCGGTTTCACAAGCAAGCTTCTGCCGGAAGACAAGAACATGAAGATTCTCGGCATGAACAACCGGATTGCTTTCGCTCTCGGTTCTGCGCTGCTTTTCTCTCTGATCGAGATATTCCTTGCATCGACTCCGGCTTTCATATGGGTGTACAAGTGGTGGGGCGCAATTCCGGTTTTCATCACTACATACATTCCGTTCTTCCTTGCAAGCTATCTAACATATGATGCAAAGCCTGCCACTCAGAAGAAGTTCATTGGAATCATGGTGATAGTGGATATCGCGTTGCTTGTGATTCTTGTTCCGCTAGGAATCATCTGATCAATTCAAAGCTCTGATGAAACGGAGGTTGCGGATGATCCGTTCGCTCTTCCACCAGTTCTTCGTGATTGCCCATTGCTCAGGATAATCCTTCCAGGTCCATGTTATGGGCCATGATCCATCTTCGAGCTGTGTCTTGATCAGAAATGCTCTTTCCGCTTCGGCTATTGCTCTGTTCGGTTCAAGCCATGGCGAGTCTGAACTTTGGATGTGCCATGATGGCATGTCCACGTATTCCTTTCCCCACAGCGAAGTATCATGCTCGATCATTTCAGTGATGATCGGCGATAGCGCTGCTTCAAGTTCTGATGTGTTCATTCCTTTGCTTTCAAGGTCTTCACGCATTTCATCAAGATTCACCATATTCATCTGATGCGGCAATCTGCAATCCAACAGCGCTTTTTCTGCCTCTTCTGTGATTCTGAGTCCCAGTTTGAAAGAACTGGATTCTTCTGGTGAATAGCGGACGAGAAAGCCTGCCAGCGATGCCGACGGGTTGTAGTCGTCTCCCCCTGTCGTGTCTGCATCGGTCTCCCACCATGGTGCATGTGGATATTCCTTGTTCGAGGCAAGGCTTTTGTACCAAAGCGAACCCGAGAAGTCAGCTTTGCTTTCAAGATATGAAATGATTCTATCAATAATTGGATGGCGTGTTATTCCAAGCTCTCTGATAATGTCCGTCGCTGCCCATGTCTGCATTGGCGATGAATTTGGATTCAAGCAATCCATCTCAAGCGCGTGGCCGAATCCGCCATCTGGGTTCTGGTAGCATGCAAGGCACTTGAGCACCTGTTCCTTAGGTCCGTTTTCAAAAAGGAATTCGAATCTAGCAGCATCCAGCGGGCGTGCGTTCCTGTAGACGAATGTTCTGGCTTTTTCAAATGTGCTGTTCATGGTTTCAGTATTTCCTAAAGACAGGTTCTTTTCAATAGCATCGGAAATCTTGGATTGCCGGATGACTTGCATACGATGTCCAAGTGTCCTATGGGATTTTGGACCGGTACATTGGATACCATTGAAGAGGTTTTTGCACCTTCGGCATGACCTTTTCATACCTTTGAAGAAGTTTTTGCACCTTCGGCATGACCTTTTCATACCTTTGAAGAAGTATTTGCACCTTCGGAATGACCTTTTCATACCTTTGAAGAAGTATTTGCACCTTCGGAATGATCTTTTTGAATAGCTCTCATGTTGGCTGCTGGAATCAGGCAGAACTGAATTGCAAATGGCTGATTTATGCCAGAGCTGTATTCCATTTTGATTCCATCTAGGTTATCATCATCGGACATGGACATGGTTTATCTAGTATTCTGCGCAGCTGGCTTGGCCGGGGCATTCCTTCAGACTGCCATCGGATTCGGATCGGCTATCGTGATGATGAATATCTTCCCGTTCTTTCTCGATTCAAACCAATCCGTGATTATCTGCCAGATAACCTGCATTGTCCTTTCCTCATCGATTCTGATCCGATGCTTCAGGCACATTCAATGGAAAGTCTGCCTTCCTACGCTTATTCCATCGCTGATCGTCACATCGGTCTGCTCGTTTGTTTCAGCTTCGTTCGATGCAGGACTGATGAAGACCATCCTCGGATTTCTCTTCATTGCGCTGTCAATCTACTTTTCCTTGATTGCCAATCGGATTCATCTGAAGCCTACGATTCCGACAGGCATTGCCATGGGGGTCGTCTCTGGAGCAGCCAACGGCTTCTTCAGCATGGGCGGTCCGCCGGCGGTCTTGTACTTTGCGCCTTCGCTTGAGGACAAGATCGATTACCTGGCGACGACGCAGTTCTTCTTTCTGGCAACCAATGCAGTCAGCCTTTCCGTGCGGCTTGTCTCTGGTCAGGCACAGGGGTCATCATTGAAGTATGCAGCATTCAGCGCAGCAGGGGCGCTTGCAGGCACTGCCTTGGGATATCTTCTGGTAAGCAAGCTCAATACAGAACTGGTCAAACGCTTCATCTACGCCTTCATTGGCATAAACGGCCTGATCATTGTGCTGCAGCAGCTTATCTAGAGCACTGGATTGATTTTCTCGATTCTGCATGAATGATATCTGCTTTTCCCCTTTTACAAAAAACCTCTGAAACTGTATAGTTGAGCGATTGGAAATAATGAAAGACAAAACAGCAAAGCAGATAAAGATCAAGGCGCTGAAGTGCGCATTTCCCTATACGATTCCGATTCTTGCCGGATTCTGGTTCCTTGGATTGACCTATGGAATCTACATGAATGTATCAGGGTTCAGTTTCTGGTATCCGATGCTGATGAGCCTGACGATATTCGCTGGGTCTATGGAATTCGTCACGGTGAATCTGCTGCTTGGCTCTTTCAATCCATTGCAGGCACTGCTTCTGACACTCATGGTCAATGCCCGGCACATATTCTATGGAATATCGATGCTGGACAGATACCGCATGGCAGGTCGGAAGAGATTCTATCTGATCTTCGGAATGTGCGATGAAAGCTTCTCGATCAACTGCTCGGCCAAGATACCCCATGATGTTGACAGAGGGTGGTTCATGTTCTTCGTCACTCTGCTGAATCACTTCTACTGGTTCTTCGGAGCGACGCTTGGCGGCATCTTTGGCTCGCTGATTCATTTCAATACCAAAGGGCTTGAATTCGTCATGACTGCAATGTTCGTAGTGATATTCCTCAATCAATGGCAGAGCGAGAAGCATCATGAAAGCAGCTTGATAGGAATTGGAGCATCGGTGCTTTGCCTGTTTGCTTTCGGTTCTGAAAACTTCATCATTCCGGCAATGCTTGCGATAGTCGCCCTGCTGACTGTTCTTCGCAAGCCGATTGAGAATGGAGGCGAGGCATCATGATGACTCTTGCGCAGCAGATAATCACAATAGTGATAGTGGTTCTTGGAACGATGCTTACTCGCTTCCTCCCGTTCATGATATTCCATTCTGACAAACCTACGCCGAAATACGTTCAGTATCTGGGAAAGGTGCTTCCGTCTGCGATGTTCGGGCTGCTGGTGATCTATTGCCTGAAGGATGTGAGCATCGTTTCAGGCAGCCATGGACTTCCTGAGCTGATTGCGATTGCTGTTGTGATGCTGCTTCATCTTTTCAAGCATCAGATGCTTCTTTCAATTGCCGGTGGGACAGTCTGCTACATGCTGCTGATCCAGTTTGTGTTCATCGCATAATGAGAAGCTTTCAAGCCTCTTTCTTCCAGCTATGAAGACCAACAGGCTTGCTGCTGTGATGATTGCAAATGAAGTGAAAAGGCTGTCATATCCGAAATTCTGAATCACAGCGCCTCCGATTGCGTTCCCGATTGCCCCAGGAAGGGCAGAGCCTATCCCCTCATAGATTCCTATCGCAGAAGATGTCTTCTCTTTCGGAACTGCATTGGAGATGTATTTGATTGAAGCTATCTGGAACCCTCCGAAGGAAAGACCGTGAAGCGACTGAGCTATGACGAAGCCAGCAACGGATTTGAAGTATCTATAGATCAGGAGGCGAAAAATCAGTGCCAATGCCCCGAGCATGATCAGCGAATATGGGCGTATCTTGTTCTTCTCAAGCAGCTTGCCGCAGATAATCATTGCTGCCATCTCGAAAATGGAACCGATGGAATTGAATATGATGAATCTATCTCCGAAATGAAGGACTTCGGTCATGTACGAGGAAAGAAGTCCTGTCGGGCTGTTGCCGCATTTGAAAAGCATTATTGCTGTGAAGAACAGAATGATGTCTTTCTTCTGATCCTTTGTCAGGGCTATTTTTGAATTGCCTTTTTCTTTGCCGGATTGATTCTTGCCTGAATCAAACATCGAGGGAAGGAAGAAAAGAGAAATGATCAAGGCAGCCATCAGGCTGAGGTACATAGTTCTCACCGATGCATTGGAATTCGTGTTGACCAGTCCCAGAAAGCCAACAATAAGGCAGGAAGCAATATATCCTCCGGTTCCTATGCCTCTGATGATTGAGTACTTGAAGGAATCACCTTTGTAGGCGATTGTCGACATCGAATCAATCAGCGGGCTGATTGAGCTGTGAATTCCCCGGCAGATCGGTACTGCCAGGAGACAGATGATGAATTTGCTCGAAGACGACAAAGGAAAGAACAGAATGGCAGATGCCAAGGCACAGCCGATTACAAGCAGCCGGCATTTTCCGCTTCTATCAGCAAGATGTGAAAGAATCAATGGGAAGAAGATCATCGGGATGAAGCTTGCCCCAAGGATAAGACCTGTCAGCGAATGCGAGAATCCGTTGTTCCTGAGCATGATCTGCAGATACGGATAGAAGCAGGCCGTAGCGGCATAGTACAGAAAATTCGAAATGCAAATTCTGAGCATTCACTGATCCTCGATCTGATTGATTCAGATGCAGGCTCCCTGGCTTGTCAATGTGTTCCTCAATGTGTTTATATTGACGAGTCT
The DNA here is from genome assembly GCA_023230175.1 of Candidatus Cloacimonadota bacterium. Classification (GTDB taxonomy): domain Bacteria; phylum Cloacimonadota; class Cloacimonadia; order Cloacimonadales; family WRIO01; genus JALNXV01. The sequence goes on along the minus strand of JALNXV010000016.1, from coordinate 15,957 downwards.
TGGAGTTGTTCTGTTCTTGACTGCAAGTGCAGCTGCTGTACCAGCAGCTTGGCCCTGGCAGATTACGGTGCTCTGCAGACGGACTGTTCCGTTTGCATCCTGAGCAGCTGAAATTGTTCGGCCAGCTACCAGAAGACCTTCGATTTCTTTAGGAAGCAGGCATCGATACGGAATTCCGTAGCTCCCGCCTCCCTTGATGAATATGAACTGAGTCCGGCCGCCTTTGGGATCATGGATATCAGAAGGGTAGGCACCACGGGCGATTGAGTCTGGGAAGTCTTTTCCGCCGAATGTATCTTCTCCTGTGAGGAAGTAGTCCCCGATTATCGTTCTGCTTTCTCTGATGCCAAGTTCAGATGTCTTTGATACATAAGCATGTTCGAACCCAGGGACGTTCTCTCTTAATCCTTGAACGAGTGCATGGATGTTACGCCTTTCCTCAATCTCGCCATGAGTGAGGCTTTCGGAGTCAGTGCCGTCTATTCCGGTTATTCTGGATGCATTAAGGTAGACTTCTCCATCACGCCCTGAGACTGCAGTGAATGTAACTTCCTTGTCGTTGCCGAAAGGTGTGAAATGCCCGGCAATATGTACATATGACTGAGAGCCTGAGTCCAGTTTCCTCGCTTCGACTGTACGGGTGTGCCATGAGCCCCACCCATTGATGTTCTCGCCCTTTTCAAGGGCTTTCTCCAATCGCTGGGTGTCCACGCCATTCAAGGTGAAGAGGATAGATGAATTCTGAACATGCGTTTTCTTCAGGGTTTCCGCACCGCAAAGACTGGCGATATCAGCATCTCCAGTGCAGTCGATTATTGCTTTCGCATTGATGTGCTTTGTTCCTGATTTGCTGGTGATATCAACACCAGTTACTCGATTTCCGTCCATTGAAACGCCAGTGATGAAGCTATGAAGCAGAATTTCCGCACCTGATTCCAGAACCATTTCCTGAGCTGCATACTTGAAGATTTCACTGTCGAAAGGTGTAAGGACGAACTCACGTCCGTTTGCCCATCTGGCTCCATGAACGTGGCCGATGCTTCCGTTTTCGTCAATCAGTCTCTGGACAATCTCCTGAAAGAGACCGCATGCAACCTGCTTGCCGTTTCCATCGAATGCACCGAGGAAAGGAACCCCCATCACTGCAGTTCCTCCAAGGTGTCCGTTTTCCTCGATGATCAGTGCCTTTGCACCATTGCGTGCAGCTGCAATGGCTGCCGGGATTCCTGCTGTTCCACCGCCTGCGACGATTACATCATAGCTATCGGAAATCATTTTGATCCTTTAACAAAAGCCCATGCCGTATTCCAGCATGGGCTTTAATAATCTTCGGGTTTTATTTCACTCTATCCTTGAGCTGGATGTCGAAGTGAACGTCATAGGCTTTCTCCTCGTCAGTGAACTTGCGCAGGGTGTTGATGACCTTGCCGCCGTTCCACTTGCGGTCGCCTACGTCTTCTGCTGTTCCCATCACTGTAACGTTGAGCTGTCTCCTGCGTGCTCTGACGCAGTCCCAGTCCACGAAGTAGATGTGGGCGAACTCTCCGCCGTCAAGCACACCGTCCTTGATCGTCATCGTCTCGCTGCGCCCGAAGAACACAGATCTCAGATGCCCGTCGGTGTTGAGCGACGTGAAGTCGCCAGGCTCGTTGACGTAGCGCCCGTACTGTGAATGGATCGGCCCCGGATGGCGGTATTGATGCTCGTTGTCATAAGAGGGCACGAGCTTCTGCATTATGTCCAGCAGGTCATGCTGAAGATACTCGAGGTCCCACTTGTCGAAGTCGTGCGAGGTCTCCTGGACCATCACCGAGCATGTGGTATGATGGCTTGCGATGGCGACTGTACCGTTCTTCACTCCTGAAGCGGTGACGATTGCGTTTATTTCCTTGGTAACATCGTGGAAGGTCGGGATCCATCCGCGTGACTGAAGCTCAAGCTCTTTCTGATAAACTTTGAATTCCATGTTTATTCTCTCCTATGTTCAGCATTGTAAACCATATTTTTTCAAATAGCTAGAAATTTTAACTATAATAGTGGTATTTATTTTGTAAAATCCGGAAAAACGAAAGAATAACGAAACTTATCAGATCCAGTTTTCTTTTTCAGCTTCAAGAATCGCTTCTACCAATTCGTCGCCTTGCTTTGGTCCTACGATTGTAGATGCCGGCTTGCTGGAATAGGACCCGCCGTTGATCGCAGTCTGGGTCGGAAGGTATACGCCGGCATCATCGCAGAGCTGAACAATGAACAGCTGCGAAGCATGGCATCTGGCTTTCATGCGCAAGCCGTATTCGGTGAAAAGCTCGAAAGGATTGGTTGCAATGCTAGCGGTTCCAAGTCTGATGACATGACAGCTGAAGTCAAACATCGGCTTTGTGTTCTGCAATTCCCATCTTCTTGCAATTCCAATCGGTTCGAACACTTTCACCATATCCTCGCTTGTCATCTTATGATCGGCCGAAAAAGAAGATCTGGCTTTGTCTATCGCCTCAAGGGCTTGTTTGTAATCATCAGCAGTCACTTTCCGAATAGGCATTGAAAGGCGGATTATCCTGTGGTTCAGTACAGGATAGGATTCAATTGCATTCACTGCTTTTCTGAATCCGCGTGCAACGCAATCCGATACTCGTTCTCCTATTCCGTGGCATATCTCTCCCATGTCGAAATTCCGGAATACTTCGCCAGCCTGTGCATTCCAAAGCTCCAATTCCTTTTCATTGGTTTTGGAAATCTCGATGAGGTCCAGCGGATTCTGGTCTCCTGCGGCTCCGCACAATGGTAGAATATTGATGTTTCCAAGCTTTTTCCTGACCTGGCCACGGACTTCTGTCCAGTAGTCGGCTGAAATGTACCGGTGAAGCTCATGAACCTGTGAAGGGCATGGGATGTTGATTGCGGCACCGGTGAGATTGCGTTTGTCATCGAAAGTGAAAAGCATCTCGACGCTATGGTCCGAAGGCCCTTCCATCCGGACGAAATTCTCCTTGCTGCAGCATCCATACATGACGCTCTGCTCTGTCCCGTCGGGGTTCTTGAATACAGGCCGCCGGTTGAAAGCGACTGCAGCATAGTCATGGGCGAAAGCAATGCTGCCTTCTTTTCTTGATGCCCAGGCATCTTTGATGATCTGATGTACTCGATTTGCAAGGAAATCGGATTCATCTTCACCATAAAGGATATCATCAGGCATATCGAAGCATGTTATTTTCTCAAGGCCAAGGTAATGCTCGAAGTTATTTCTGTACGGGTCTTCGATTCCTCTGAGTGAATTGTGCGTGTGGGTTCCGTTGAAGCTAACCTTCGAAACATCAAGATCTGGTATGTCATTGAGCTTTGAACGGAATTTATCGCAGACTGTCCGAGGCACGTTGACCATGTCCAATGAGACCATCGTCATCTGGTCTTTTCCGTTTTCGATTGCAAGCGCAGTTGCAGTGATAGGGTCGTGGACATATGAAGAGATCCTTGGATACATCTGGCCTGCTATGAATACTGGCCGATCCGGTGTGATGCTTGTTGAAGCCCATCCTATTCTGATTTGATTGCTCATTGCTTTTCCTTGGATTATTCCAGTCCATCCATATTATCGAATATGAAATTGATGAAAGTCATGCTTCCATACTTGAATGCTTTCTCGTCAATTATGAAACCTGCCTGATGAGAAGAAGTCATAGGTCCTGATTTCTCGTCATATGTTCCCAGCCTGAAGAAAGCAGCAGGCTTGACGGAGCTGTAATAAGAGAAATCCTCCGATCCCATTCCGATTGGGATTTTCACGAGGTTCTTCTTGCCGACGGCTTTCGCAATTGCCTTCTTCACAGCATCAGTCACCTTGGGGTCGTTTGTCAGAGGAAGAGTTCCAAGCCTGTGGTCGAATCTGCAGGTTCCTCCGAAGAGTCTTGCCGTTTCCTGACATATCAGTCCAACTTGGTTTTGGACGAAATCATTGACAGCAAGATCGAATGAACGGATTGTTCCCTTCATTGCTGCTGTGCTTGGAATGACATTGTAGGTAGAACCTGACTGTATCCTTGAAATTGCAAGCACGAATGGCTTTGTCGGATCTGTTTTTCGCGTTCTGATCAATTGAATCTGGTTATAGGCACTTACAGCCATGGCAATAGGGTCACAGGCATTCTGCGGGAAAACTGCATGGGAAGATTTTCCAGTGAACAGGAAATCAAGCTGGTTGTCTGCTGCCATGATTGTTCCTGAACCGATTCCAAGTGTTCCTGAAGGAATGCTGTTTGTTACATGAAGTGCGATGATGACGTCTATATCATTCATCACTCCATCTTTGACAAGCAGTTCTGCGCCTCTGGTCCCTTCTTCATAGGATTGGAAGATGAGCTTTATCCTGCAGTCGATCTCCTTTTCGACACTCTTCAGAGCTTTTGCTGTTCCTAAGAGGATTGCTGTATGTGCATCGTGCCCGCATGCATGCATCTTTCCTGGGTTCCTTGAAGAAAACGGAAGTCCAGTGTTCTCCTGAATCGGAAGTGCATCCATGTCGGCTCTGATGCCGATTGTGAAAGATGACTTTTCTCGATTCATTGTTGCGACTACTGAGGATTTTCCTAGCTTGTCAGTATACTCAATTCCTATCGCATCAAGTTCTCTTTTCACGATTGAGACTGTGTTATCGAGGTCGAATCCAAGTTCAGGACATTGATGGATTTCTCTTCTTATTCTGATTATATAGCTTTCATCAATGCTGGAAAGTGCTTTTCTCAATGCTTCTTCTCTGTTCATATACCTCTCCTTCGTGGGATTTGCAATAATCAAGGTTCAGGCTTGAGCTGGTGGTGATGAAGGGATTTGCCGTTAATGTAGTACATTGCAAGCGAAGCTCCGATTATCACTGCATACCCTATCCAAGACAGGATATCCGGCACTTCTCCGAGGATGAATCCAGCTATCGACGAGAATACGATAAGAAGGTAAGTGTAGATTGTGAGCTTGCTTGGCGGACATAATGAATACGCCTTTGCAAGAAGAATCTGATAAAGCAAATCGGGGGCTCCGACGGCAAAGATCAGGATCAGCAGCTCTGATTTTTCTGGCTTTACATGATTGAAGATCGTGATCAATCCTGAGACAACAAGAATCACTCCGGCATTTATTGCTACAAGAAGGGGCTTGGAAACCTTTGACATTGCTCTGAGGCTTATTACGGCAAGACTTCCGAAGAATGCCCCGCAAAGCACAAGAAGCGAAGGGACCAGACTCGAATTTCCAGCTGGCTTGATTATCATCAGCCCTCCGGCGAATGCCAGTGCATACAGAAGCCAGCTTGACAGCCTGATTTTCTCCTTGAAGAAGATCATGCTCAGCAATGCAACGAAAAAGGGACCGAGCCTTGAAAGAGCAGTGTAATCTGCAATATTCATCTTAGTAAGGCAGTAGAACGATGCGAATGATCCTCCTAATCCACCTATGCAGCGCATTAAAACCCAGGGACTGTCGCTTTTCTCGATATTCCAGTTTTTCTTGTCTCTCAGTGCAAGGACCAAAGAACCGATGAAAACGATTATTGTTCTGTAGAAGATGCGCTGCATTGAAGGAAGACGGCTTCCGGCAACCTTGATGAGAGCATTTATCGCTGTCGCTAGGATGAGCGAGATAATCAGAACCACTGTTCCCAGAACTTCATTGTCTTTCGACTCATCCACCTTAATCTGTGTCATGGAATCAATGTTTCTGTCTTTCGTCCCAGGCTTTGCGCACTGCTCCGATCATTTCATCTACCATTGCGGCTCTGTCAGGAGCTTTCACGACTCCGCTTGAAGAGCCAGTGGCTTCTGCTCCAGCGGCGATTACATCGTAAACATTCTTGCCGTTGCTTATTCCAGCGGCCTGAAGTACCAGAATGCCGGGGTTTATCGATTTCACTGCATCGATTGATGCAGCAACGTAATCGGCATTGCTTGTCTTTCCGGTTCCTATGAGCTCTGAAGGCTCGCAGACAATGATGGTCGGAGAAAGGCATGCAACCGCTCTTGCTTCAGCTATTGAGTCTGCACATACTATCGTCATCAATCCGACTTCCTTGGCTCTGGCTATTGTGTTTTTCAAGACGCCAAGGGCAAGGGGCTTTTCGCAATGGTTCAGCATGACGCCTTTGGCACCTGCTGCAATCAGTGATTCAGGAAGGGTATCGGCCAAGCCTCTGCCAGGTCTGAGCGGGTCCATATGAGGGGCGAAAACAAATATTCTGTCTGTAGCTGCTGCCACTCTCCTGATGTCGATTACCGGAGTAGTGTAGATGATGTCCACATCGTATTTCTTTGCTGCTTTGTCTGCCATGAGGGCGAGTTCAAGCACATCATTTCCGAAGAGATAGCTTTTGGGTCCTATTTCGAAAAACGGAGCTCTGATTGATTTCCTTTCGTTCATTGGATTATCCTTCCTATGGGTTTAAGACTAGCATTATATTTCCAAAAAATCAATCTAATTTTTCCATTGCTTTCCAAAACGAAAAAAAGTAGTATGAAATAGTTAATTATTGGTCTTCGGAGGGTATATGCTTGATATGGTCATAAAGAACGGGCGGATCGTTGATGGAACAGGGAAAGCTGCTTTCAAATGCGACATCGCTGTAAAAGACGGCAAGATTGATTCCTTGGGGGCATTCGATGGCAGTTCGGCGGAATATTTGATCGATGCAAGAGGTCAGGTTGTCGCTCCAGGGTTCATTGATTGCCATACTCATTCGGACAGATGCCTTCCGATTGATCCGGAAGTCGAGAACAAACTGGCTCAGGGAATAACGACAGAGCTCTGCGGGCTCTGCGGTTTCACAAGCTTCCCGATCTCGGAGAAGACTTTCCCAGTTGCCCGCAGGTATTTTGCTTCTGATGGGATCATCGAGCCGCCTCTGTATGGGAGCTATGAAAGCTTCGGGCAGTACCTTGACTGGATTGACAGTCTGAAACTCAGCCACAACATGGGAATGTTCGTCGGAGAAGGTGCAATCAGGCTTGCTGTGATGGGACTGGAGAACAGAAAGCCGACCAAGTCCGAGATGAAACTGATGGTTTCTCTGACAGAGGAGGCGCTCGACTGCGGCGCTATCGGGCTTTCTTCCGGACTGAAGTATGCTCCTGGATCCTTTTCAACCAACGATGAGATGACAGAGCTGTGCAAGGCTGTGGGGGAAAAGGGAAAGGTCTATGAATCGCACATAAGAAGCCAAGGCGAGTTCTTAGAGGAATCGGTTCATGACACTCTTGATATGGCAAGACTGACCAGGTGCACAGCAATAGTCTCTCACCACAAAGCGCTTGGAAAACAGTATTGGGGCAAGGTCCGAAGAACGGTAGCCGAGATACATGATTATCATGACAAGGGATTCAAGGTCGGCCACAACGTTTACCCATATGTCGCTGCTTCGACGACTCTGATGGCCAGTCTTCCTCCTTCGGTGCTGTCTATGGACCATGCAAGGATCATAGCCATGCTGAAGGATGAAGAATGCAGGAAGAAACTTGAAAGTGCAATCTTCAATCCGGTGGAGAAATGGGACAATGACCTTCTCAATTCGGGCTATTCGGGATTGATGGTTCTCAATGCCCCAAGCACTCCTGATGCTCAAGGGCTTTTCATCGACGAGTTTGCCAAGCTCCGAAGGATTCCACCGTTTGATGCCTTTGCGCTGATTCTTTCTGAAAATGACCTTCAGGTAGATCTGATGAACTTCTCAATCAGCGAAGACGATATGCGCTTCGTGCTGTCAGATCCGCTTTCAGTGGTCGGCTCCGACAGCATTTATGTCAAAGGGCAGCAGTTCACACATCCTCGAGCTTTTGGCACTTTCCCACGGATTCTTGGCAAGTACGTCATGGGAAACCGGCTTCTTGGGCTTGAAGAAGCAGTGAGGAAGATGACAGGCCAGACTGCCATGCTATATGGTATTCCGAACAAAGGATTCATCAAGCCAGGGTTTGATGCTGACTTGACGATATTCGATCCTGATACGGTAGAAGATCTGTCTGATTACAGCAATACGATGGCTCCGAACGTTGGGATAAGCTATGTGATCGTCAATGGACGTGTAGCAATGAGGGATAATGCAATGACAGAGGAAAGAGCCGGGAAATTGATCAGATTCTAACCAAAAAATTAGTCTAATTTTTCTGTTGCTTTCGTTTTGAAAAGCATTTAGAATAAAGGTGGAGATTGTGATGGACAAGGAAAAAGTGATTTCATATGCCCGCGATGCCTTTTCTATTGAGGCTGAAGGGGTTATTGCCACTGGCAAAGCGATGGATTATGAGGCTTTGTACAAAGCCGTTGAGCTTCTTGCAGCAGCTGACAGGATTGCTTCAAGCGGATGCGGGCATTCAGGGATTGCCTGCATGCATTTCGCTCACCTGATGTGCTGCATAGACAGACCAGCAAGATTCATTTCTCCTGCCGAGGCCGTCCATGGCGCTACGGGGTTCATCCACCACGGAGATGTGATGGTTCTTGCCTCCCGTGGAGGGAAAACCTCTGAGCTGCTTCCGATTCTTGATATATGCAGGAAAAAGGGAGCATCTGTGATAACAGTGACAGAGAATATTGAATCTCCGCTTGCAAAAGGCGCTGATATTGTCCTTCCAATGAAGGTCAACAAGGAAACAGATAAATTCAACAGCCAGGGAACTACAAGCTTTGCAACCCTTTCTGCTGTATTCGATGCGCTTCAATCCGCCCTTGTGGAGTATACTGGATTCAGAAATGAAGAATTTGCAATTAATCATCCCGGTGGAGCGGTGGGTGAACGATTGAACAGAAAACCCATAATAAGGTAAGTTATGTATTAAAAGGAATGACTTATGGCAGGTGATTTGAAGATTGATGCAAGGCGAAGGCGAATTCTTGAGATTCTCAATAGAGATGGAAGCGTGAAGGTTTCCCAGCTCAGCGAGACTCTTGGAGCTACTCCTGTGACGATAAGGGCAGACCTTACCGCTCTTGAAAAAGATGAATACCTTGAACGGACTACTGGCGGTGCGATTCTTACCTCCAAGAATGTATTCAAGGTAGACTCGATGAGACGAATGCAGGTCAATATTGCTCAGAAGAAGATGATTGCAGCCAAGACAGCAGAGCTTGTCAATGACGGTCAGACCTTGATTCTAAACTCAGGTTCCACTGCTTTTCTTACTGCCATCGAGCTTAAGCAGAGGAAAAACCTCAATATTCTTACCAACTCCACTGAAGTGGCTCTTGAACTTGGAAGCCAGCCGACTTTCCATGTAGTTCTTCTTGGCGGAGAGATCAATGCACAGTACGGATTCACGTTCGGCAACGATGCAATGGCACAGCTTCGCAACTACAAGGCTGATTTTGCAATTCTGGCGATGGATGGCATATGCAGCGATATCGGAATAACTACTTTCCATGTTGAAGAGGCCGCTGTCGATCGTGCAATGATTGACCGGGCTCGACGTGTCATTATTGTCGCTGACAGTTCCAAATACGAGCATGAAGGCTTTTCTTTCGTCTCGGATTTGAGAAACGTCTCGACTTGGATCACTGATACCGGATTGGATAAGGATTCTGCAAAGAAAATCGAAGCTCTTGGTGTCGAAGTGATTATTGCTGGAGAATAAAGGGCACAAATGAATTTCATCGCAGTTGATCTTGGGAGTACGAACGTCAAGGCTGGGCTTTTTGACAGCGCCATGCATTGCAGTGATTACAAAAGCACTGAAGTCAAATACTGTTATGACAATTCGTTTGTCGAATTCGATGCCGAGCAGTATGCGATTCAGGTGCTTGATCTGATCAGGTCTCTTGATTCTCGCGATGCCGCGCAGATTGTGTTCACAGGCCAGGCCGAAACGCTTGTGATTCTCGGGAAAAACGGCAAGCCTCTTATGAATGCCATTTCATGGATGGATGCACGTTCTGCTGAGGAATGCGATGAAGTCCTTGGCTCTTTCTCGCTCAAGGAATGCTATGAAGCAACAGGCCAGCAGGCTGTGCTGCCTACATGGCCGGCGACGAAGATAATGTGGCTTCGCAAGCATAGGCCTGAGGTGTTTTGCAATGCAGAATGCTACATGCTTCTGAAGGACTATGTCGTATACTGTCTGACCTCCAGGAAGACTGCTGACAAGTCCATTGCAACCTTTTCTTTCTACTTTGATATCTTTCATGGCTGCTATTGGAAGAAGATGCTTGATTTCATAGGGATCAGCGAGTCTCAGCTGCCGCCTCTTTCTGAACCTTGTACCGTCGCAGGCACTCTCAATGAAAACGCTTCAGGGATTTCCGGCCTTCCTTCTACTGTGAAAGTCAACATCGGAACGCTTGATCATTTTGCTGGGATGATAGGTGTAGGAAATGTCAGAGAAGGCGTGGTGAGCTATTCCACAGGCACTGTGATGGCTCTTGCGACCATCGCATCGAAATCGGTTGGAAGCAGCTGCACTGTTGCTCTCCACTATGGGTTCATTCCAGGAACTCTTGTCATGCTCCCTGTAGCAGAGAGCGGAGGGGTCTGCCTTCAGTGGTACAGAGACAGGTTCATGAAAGGGGTTTCATTCAAGGATATTGATATAGAGCTATCAAAGCGCCATGAGAGCCTTCCTAATGATGTTCTGTTCCTTCCGTACATAGTAGGAACCAATGCTCCCGAATTCGACAAGGATGCCCAAGGTGCTTTCTTCGGGTTGAGATTCGGTTCTGATGAATACGATCTTGCCTATGCTGTGATGGAGGGAGTTGCTCATCTGCTTAAGAAGAACTGTGACGAGATCGAAAGGAACCATACAAGAATCGAATACATAATCGCTACGGGAGGCGGTGCGAAGTCTGCAATCTGGTGCCAGCTTCAGGCCTCGCTTGCCGGTGTTCCTGTGAAAGTTCCTGAGGAGAAAGAGGCTGGCTGCCTTGGCTCGGCTATCATAGGTGCAGTTTCGGAAGGCGTGTTTCGATCATTTGAAGAAGCATCAGGGATTGTCCGTTTTTCAAAGACTTACATGCCTGAGAAATCCGAGAAGCTCCAGCTCAAGCACAGGCAATTCAATGAGCTGTACAGAAGTGCTTTGAAAATCAAGGAAATGAACTGAATGCTTGTTTTCGTTTCTTCTCTTATGATGTTCTTCGTCGGATTCGAAATGGGAAGCTTCCAATCGTCGGTTGTTGCCATTTCAACTGGATTCGGATTGACTTCCTTGGGCAGCGGATTCCTTGTTGCCGCCCAATACTCAGGAATAATCATATTTCCGCTTCTTCTCGGAAGAGTGGCGGACAAGAAGGGCAAGAAGCCTGTCATGCTGGCTTTTTCTGCAATTTTCGCTCTTGGCTGCATTCTTGCATCTGCCGCTTCGTCTGTTGCAATCCTGATAATCGGGGTTTTCCTGATTGGTTCCGGGTACAGCGTTTTTGAAAGCGTAAGCAGTGCCGCGATGAGCGAGAAATACCGAGGCCAGGGAGATCGGTACATCAACATTGCCCAGGCAATGCTCTGCATCGGCGCTGTGATTGGCCCTATTCTCAGTGGTTTCATTGATTCATGGAGACCTTTGTTCGCTTCATGTGCAATTGGCGCAGCGGTTTCATTTGCAGTGCTTCTTGCATCCAGATTCGATCCAGTGAAGCAGATGGAAGGACCTGCAAAGCTTCTGGATTTCTCTCTTTTCTCAAGGTCGCATGTTTTCCTGATGCTTTTTCTGGCGATGCTGATGTATGTCGGTCTGGAAAATGGGATAGGATACTCTGCTGATTCGCTTTTCACTAACGTCCTGGGCTCTGCCGCTTCATCATCCAAAGCAATTTCATTCTACTGGGCAATGATGGCTGTTTCGCGTCTTGCAAGCAGCTCTTTGAGCAAGAAGCCGTTTTCGGAGCTTCTTGTCCGGTTTGTTGTCATTGCATTGCTTTTCGCAGGGCTTTCTATCTCTAGGAATCCTGTGATTTCCATTGTTCTTTGCGGAGCGATAGGATTCGCCTATGGTCCGATCTGGTCGTTTTTGATGAATATGGCTGCCAATCAGTTTCCCGGCGAAGCGGGGAGTGCTGCAGGCATGATGAGTTCCGGCATAGGACTCGGCGGCGCCCTGTTCCCGATTCTATTCGGTCTTCTTGCTCAGCTCTGGAGCATTATTACAGTTTTTGCTGCCTTGGCTGTTATTTCGCTGATAGCTTTCCTGATTATCTGGAAGACCCGCTCACAGGCCCGATAGAGTTCGTAGGCATGAATTCAGTTCTGAGATTGATGTTCTGAACTGTCGTTATCGGAATCTGCTTGCGTATCTTGCGGAGAAGAAGGTTGAGCGTTATGTTGACCTGATCCTTGATGTGGCAGTTCACCGATGATATGACTTTTCCATTTCCGATGTTTCTCTGAGTGTAGTCTATTCCCGCAATCGAGATGTCTTCAGGAATCCTGTAGCCGGCATTCTTCAGAGTTTCGGCTGCACCAGCGGCGATGTCATCATATGCTGCGAAAATCGCAGTAGGAAGGTCTCCATGCTTCAAAAGGCGTTCTGCACAGTCAAATCCGGCTTTCTCAAACCTGTAGTCACTGACAAGATCAAAGGCTGGGTCGACCTTGAGCTTGTGTGATTTCATTGCGGCTTCGAAGTCCTGCTGTCTGTACCAGGTGTACTTTTCTCCCATGTAGGCGATTTTCGTATGACCGAGTTCTACCAGTTTCGCAATTCCGTCTGCAATTCCAACAGAGTCATCTACTGAAAGGTGATCGAAAGCATGGTATTCGGTGCTTGGGTAGGATATTCCGATCATCGGTATATCCATAGGAGGAATCTGTCCGAATATGTTGAAAGGGGAAATGCAGATTATTCCATCGGCTATGCCGGTCTGCTGGAAGAAGCCGCAAAGCTCAATGATCCGTTCCGTCTTGAACTGAGCGCTTGCCATGAGCATGATGGCGCCCATCTCAGAAATTCTTGCATCGTATTCCTTCAGAAGTTTCGTATAGTAGTTGCTTACGATATCCGAGTAGATGATGGCGATTGTCATAGGACGACCGGAATTGCTGATCTGGCTTGGATGCTTTTTTTTCGAGTAGCCTCTCTCCCGAGCAAGAGCAATAATTCTGTTCTTGGTCTCTTCGCTTATATCAGATGAGTCATTAAGGGCCTTTGATACAGCAGAGATCGATACTCCGGCTTCCTTGGACAGTTCCTTAAGCGTAATCATGTGTATGCCTCATATTGAGGGATTATAGACTCGTTTATCTCCAAAAACAAGTGTAAACTAAATTTTTAGTAAAAAATAACAATAGTAAGTAGAATGAAAAACCCGGTTTGAAATTATACTAAAAATTTAGTAAAAATACCATAAAACCGATTTTTAGGCTATTGGATGATGGGAAATTAAGATAAAGAACGCTTTCTAAAAGAAAAATCTAGTTTTCATTTTAGATATTTTATCAAATTTTTTATTGACTTATTGGAAAAGGGTGGTATTCTAAACCTAGAAAACAGTGGGGCAAAGCCCAACTAAAATTTTCGAAAAGGAGGAAGTTTTGATGAAACGTTTTCTAGTTGTTCTGTTGGCTCTTCTTATGGTTACCAGTACTGTGTTCGCACAGGGCGGGACTGAAGCCACTACAGAAAAAAAGGTTGAGGAAGTATATTTCCTTAGTTCAATCGGCGCATACAAGACGCTTCTCGAGAAGGAGATCGAGAACTGGAATGAAACCGATGGTGCTGCAAAGGGTGTGAAGATTATCATGGAAACCAACATTGATAACTACGGCACAGCTCTTCAGGGCGCAATCACCGCTGGAAACTATCCGGATCTTGCAGATATGTATGGACACGCAGATATGCTCAAGGCAGGTTATGCCAGAGATCTCTATACAGTTCCTGGAATCGAAGATCTGATCAAGAGATTCGAGCCTTATCTCTCTCAGGGAACAAACCTTCATGGTGACAAGCTCTATTCACTGCCGCTCGAAGTTGTTCCTCTCAAGATGGTCTACAACAAGGAAATCTTCAAGGAATGCGGAATTGCAGAACCACCGACGACACTGGCCGAGATGGTTGAAGATGCAAGAATCATTACCGAGAAGGGAAATGGCAAGTACTACGGATTCGGATTCACCACAATGTGGTCAATCAGCTTCAGCAGACTCTGCTTCAAGACTTTCGTAAGTTCTACCGGAAAGTTCTATTGGGATCCGAATACTGCCACTTATGATTTCTCACAGTATGAGCCAATCGTAAAGGCAATTGCAGAGATGTACCAGAAGGGATACATGTTCCCGACTCCGCTGGATCAGCATATCGACCCGATCAGATCGCAGTTCGGTGCTGGGCTTGTCGGAATGGAAATGGCTCCTGCTTATGATGTATCAGTATACACAAACCAGTTCCCATGCGATTTCGAATGGGGCGTATTCGATCCGCCAGCATTCACTGAAGATGGATATGAGACCAAGGGATTCTACCTCAACAGAGGAAACGTTTCCATCACGAAGTGGGTAAGCGATGAGAGAATGCCAGCTGTCGTTGAAGCATTCAAGTTCCTGCACAGCGAAGAGCTCTACAAGAAGATCTACTCCAACAGCGGAATGATTCCTCACGAAATCGAGCTGATCAACGAAGTCAAGGCAGAAGGATTCGATAACCTTGCTGTGAACTGGGATACAATGTCCGATATCGAGCACTATCAGGCTGAAATTGCCAAGCCGGATAACCTTCTTACCCTTGATGGTGATAACATGCAGCAGGTCTGCACTAACATCATGCTCGGCGAGACAACCTGGGAAGCAGAGATTGATGGTCTGAACAAGAGATACAATGATGCATACCAGCAGGCGAAGAAAGACGGTCTTATCGAGACAAATGTTTATGAAGCTAAGTACGACTACAAGGAATGGTAGACTGAATAAGCTTCAGTAGGTAATTTTTCTGGCCAGGTTTTCACGGCTGTGCAAGCCTGGCCTTTTTGTTGATTGACATGAAAAATCATATTTGACTTTTTCTGCGAATCAATGAGAGCATAGAGTTGGAGGTGGATATGAGAAATCAGATGAACAGATCGCTTGTTGTCAACAGACGCATTGAGATCATTCAATCATATGCGATGATTGCTTGCAGCGTGATAGGACTTGCGCTGTTTGTGATTTATCCCTTGGGATGGATCTTGAAATGGTGTACTTACCGTTACAATGGAATTCTTGATCCGAAATTCATCGGGATGGAAAATTTCAAAAAAATCTTCAGCCCGACCGGATATAGATTCTGGCAGTCTGTTGGAAATACTTTCATATTCTCGATCGGCAAGCTTGCTATAGAAATTCCTCTTGCTCTTGTTCTTGCCTGCTTCCTTTCAGGCAATCGCAAGGGAACATCGTTATTCCGAACGATTTACTTCCTTCCATCTATGCTCTCGGTGGCTGTCATAGGTATCATGTTCTACTACATCTTCGGAAGCTATAGCGGGGTGGTCAATTCACTGATCGTGATGCTGGGAGGCAGCAAGATTGACTGGTTCACAACCGGTCCTAAGGCGATGCTGGTGACGATGTTCGCATCAATCTGGCAGAACTTCGGAATAAACATGCTGTTCTTCATGACCGGGCTTCAGAGCATCCCCAATGAAATGTATGAGGCAGCAGCAATAGACGGAGCCAAGCCGGTTCAGAGGTTTTTCAGAATTACAATTCCTATGCTGGGTCCTGTCATGCAGATTGTCATCATGAACGCTCTTCTTGGATCGCTCAAAGTCACAGATCTTATTCTGTCAATGACAAACGGTTCTCCGAACGGCAAGACAGAAATGATGATGAGCTACATCTACAAGCAGTTCTTCAGCTCAGTGATGTCAGGAACGGCAAACAACTACGGCTATGCTGCAGCATGCACTGTGATAGTGGCAATTATTCTGACTTTAGTCACATTGCTTTATCTTCGCTTGACTCGCAAGAGCAGTCAGGTAGACTAGGAGGAGTGATATGAAAACTGAACAGCGATGGTGGTCAAGCAC
>JALNXV010000268.1 GCA_023230175.1 Candidatus Cloacimonadota bacterium | reverse complement strand
GTATGCGCTATCGTCTTCGGTATTTATACGGTCTCTCGCAAGACGTATATGGAGAAGATTCTCAGGCCGTTCTTTACGGTTTTCATCCCGGCACGATATCGCAACAGGTTATCAGGATACTTTGATGATTTTTACTCCGGGTTCGATGCCTTCTTCGCCTCACGTCGGCAGGCAGCAGAATGTGTCGGGGTCGGGGTCGTATCCTGGATACTGGCGGTAGGGTATGCCTCACTCCTCGCGAAGTCCATCGGCATCGATGCGGGATACTATATGTTTCTGGTGATCCCGATCATCAGTATGCTGGACCTCCTCCCGATCAGCATCTCGGGCATCGGAACCCGGGACGCCGCATTGCTCTACCTCTTTGGTATCATTGCAATACCCCCGGAAACGGCCATTGCCTTCTCGATCCTCTACCTGGTCTCCAGTTACTGGCTTGTCGCGCTCGTGGGACTGGTTTTCTGGCTCCAGTATCCCATCCCGCTGACCGGGCTTAGCGAAGAAGCGCCTCCCCCTCAGGCTGAAACATGAGTGCTGCGCTCCAGGACCCCTGATCTATAACAGAGTTCTCACTCTTTCGAGCCGACGATTCCCACAGCGTAACTGTAATACTCCCGAAACGGGCAGTATCTCTCAAGTCGTGCAATCCTTCGCCGGAGAGGAAACGACACGATCTCCTTATCGTTCGTTGCAAGCACCGGCGTTGCTTGAAGTCCGAAAAACCCCTGCACTTCGACTCCTGCATTTTCAAGCGTGGTTCTCAGTCGTCCGGGAGAGTAGTCCTCTTCGTACCCGAACTCAAACCGTTTCACACGGTAGGCGATCTCTTTTCCAATCTTGTACCAGAGGCAGAGGGTGTTCGGGACGATGACAATGATCCTCCCGCCTCGCCGGGTGACTCTCGCCATCTCGGTTACTGCTGCAACATTAGCCGGGTATGCGAAATGTTCGATCACACCTGAGTTATAGACGAGATCGCAGGTCCCATCACGGAGCGGTATGCGGAAGATATCCCCCTGTATAGGCGCATTGCAATTGCTCTTTGCAAGGGTGAGGGCATTTTTCGATATGTCAAACCCGACCGTCCTGTGCCGGGAGGAGAAGATCCGGAGGGTCTGTCCAGTCCCGCAACCGGCCTCACATACCGTCGAACCCGTCGGAAGAGCGCGTTCCAGCTCTGTCATGAAGTTGAGGTACCGGATGCTGTAATCGCTGATGATCTGATCTTTTCTCCAGATCTTATCCCAGAGTTCCGCGTTCCGGTGTGATTCAGGCATCGTTCTCCCCAAATGTCCTATGATGCCACGGGCGGTGAAGATATTTTGTCCTGACGATCTTTTGCATCATCTTCAGGTTGTTGATGATCTCTCTGCGAATAATTATCTTTGATTCGCCGTATCTCCGCTTATGCAGTTTGACAGGAACTTCCATTACCCGATATCCGGAGATGAGATATTTTGAGATGATCTCTGCGTTAATCTCGAAGTTTTCGCTCTCGATCTCAAGGTTTTTGAGTGTCTCGGTCTTATAAAGCCTGAATATCGGGCTCACGCAGGTGATGGGATGGCGCAGTAAAACCCGATACATGAAATTGACGGATTTGCTGAAGAATAAGCGCATTGGCGCTACCTCCTCCATAAGCCCGCTCTGGAGGTATGGAGAGCCGGAGACGCATTCCGGACGGTCCCGGGCGTACGCCTCCAGAAGGACCGGTATATCATCGGGTCTGAAGGTGAGATCAGAATCCATGGTGATGATAAGATCGGCACTAACATGTGCAAACCCGGTTTTGAGCGCTGCCCCCATGCCCCGGTTTTTCTCGTGATTCAGCACCACGACATCGTTGCGTCTCGCTGCTATCGCGTTGATCATCTCAAGTGTCCCGTCTTTGCTCCCGTCATTTACAAAGATAAAGTCGAACGTCACCCCGCACGTCTTCGCAATCGTTTCGACAACCGGAAAGAGGTCGGATTCATACCTGTCGATATTATCTTCTTCGTTGTAGAGGGGAATTATTATCGAGACCATAACAACCTTCTTCCAGTATTCGTGTATTACATCTACATGAAGAGGTATATTTCGGTTTGTTTTAATTCTTCACCATCCCAACCAGCTACAATGAAAATAGCAATCATTCTCGGCACGCGTCCGGAGATAATCAAGATGTCTCCGGTGATCCGTTCGTGCTCTGAGCACTCCGTCGATTTTTCCATCATTCATACCGGCCAGCATTATTCATACGAAATGGACAAAATCTTTTTCCGCGAACTGGAACTGCCCGGTGCAGTATACAACCTCGAGGTCGGTTCCGGGCTGCATGGTGCCCAGACGGCCCGCATGCTGACAGGGCTTGAGAAGATACTCATCGAGGACTCCTATGATGCCGTGCTGGTGCAGGGTGACACGAACACCGTGCTTGCCGGCGCTCTTGCAACTTCAAAACTCGGCATTCCCCTGGGACACGTCGAGGCCGGCCTCCGAAGTTACGATAGATCGATGCCCGAAGAGATCAACCGGATCGTTGCCGACCACCTCAGCGATCTCCTCTTTGCACCGACGGAGACCGCCGCATCCAATCTGAAACGAGAGGGGCGGCCGGAATCGGGGATATTCATAACCGGAAACACTGTTGTCGATGCTGTTGCCCAGAACCTTGCTATTGCCCGAAGAGACACGTCGGTCTTCTCTAAACTCGGCGTTGAAGAGGGGGAATACGTTCTGGTCACCGCACACCGGCAGGAGAATGTCGACAGGCAGGAAAACCTGTCAGGCATCCTGAAGGGTATCGAACTCGTTGGCAACGAACTCGGCGTGACGGTTCTCTATCCGGTTCATCCCCGGACAAAGAAGATGATTGAGCAGTTCGCGCTCAGGGTCCCGGATACGATCCGTCTTCTTGAACCCCTCGGCTACTTTGAGTTTCTTCTTCTTGAGGCATCTGCCCGGCTGGTTCTGACGGATTCAGGAGGCATTCAGGAGGAATGCTGCATTCTCAGGACCCCATGCGTGACGATGAGGGAGAACACCGAGCGCCCGGAGACGGTCGACGTGGGGGGTAACCTACTTGCAGGGACAGACCCGGAGGCGGTACTCTCCTCTGCAAAGGTGATGGACCTCAAGGAAAGAAGCTGGGAGAATCCCTTTGGCGACGGGAGAGCAGGAGAGCGAATACTCTGTCTCCTGAAAGAGACGCTCTCCTGCTGAAGGCGAACTGCCCGCGGTTCCGGCGGGGTCGCCCTGCTTCACCCCCTCTCTTTTGCGGCGAGTCCAACCGGCTCAACGTTCCCCTCACGCGCTCTTCCACGTGAAGTGCCGGTTCACCGCATAGTTCCAGGCAAACGCGACGAGTATTCCCGCGAGATTTGCGACAAGATAGTAGACCCCGGCAAGATCCGCGAGGAAGTAGAGGACCGCCATATTGATGACGAGACCCCCCATCGAGACCGCCTGGAACGAAGCGAACCGCTGGACTCTCCACCCGAACCTGAGGTCTCTTGCGGATTTGAACGTCCAGACGTCGTTCCAGATGAAGTTGTTCACGACCGAGACCTCGATCGCGATTGCTGCAGAGACGAGGTAGTAGAGGCCGGCAATCTCGGTCAGGGCGTAGAGGAGCCCCATGTTGACCAGGATCCCGGAGAGCCCGACGAGCCCGAACCGGACGATCCTCACCCACTCGCCATAGACCGGCCCGGCCCGGCGCGTGGCCGAGAAGCGGATGATATCGGCGCACTGCCGGAGGTAATCGAGAATGGTATCCGGCCGTAGTTTGCTCTCCCCCTCCTCGCGGTCCTTGAAGACGAAGGGGATCTCAACGACCGAGCGCCACCGGCCCTTGCCGAGGACTTCCATCAGGATCTTGTAGCCCCGGGGCGTGAGCGGAGCGCCGGAGACGACCTCGCGCCTCACGGCGAAGAACCCGCTCACGGGATCGGTGATCTCGGGGAAGAGTATGCGCCCGAACGCCGTGGCCCCGAGCGATATGACTCTCCGCTTGAGCGGCCAGTCCTCGATATTCCCGCCCTTCATGTACCGGCTCCCGACGGCGATATCCGCACCGCCTCGTATCGCTTCGTAGAAGCGGGGGATGAGTTCCGGCGGGTGCGAGAAGTCAGCGTCGATGACCTGCAGGATACCGGAACGCGCCGCCCCGAACCCCTCGACGACCGACTGGGAGAGGCCATGTTCCTTCTTCCGCACGATCAGCCGTACGTTGCTGTTTTTGTCGGCGATCTCCTGCACGATCTCGATCGTGCGATCTTTTGAGGAATCGTCCACCACCAGGACTTCGCCGCGGATGCCGCTCTGCAGGAAAACTCCGTTGACCGCCTCGATGATTGCGGCGATATTCTCCTCCTCGTTGAAGGTCGGGATGATCACTGTCAGGTCGTAAGTACCGGTCGTTGCACTCCCTCCTTAGGCCGATGTGAAGAGGTAGATCCCAGTATGCTGCCCGGAAAACTGTGCGCTCTCCTGGAGCCAGCCTACCGCATCGCCGGTGGGATCCACGGCGAGAATATCCCAGGTCACCACATAGAATACCTGCTTTCCAGGATACTGGTCCCTGATCGCCTCAAGATCCTCCCCGGTTGTTGCCCCGAGTTCGAGGGTCTGGTCGGTCACGTTGCTGTAGTAGTAGTCGAGCGGTTGTGCCATATACGGCGGCAGCACGACGATCAGGTCGCCTTCCCCCGTCATCTCGCTGAGCTCCGCGGAGAGCCCCCTCCAGTCATTCTTCTGGGGGGTCGTGTAGTAGGTCGCGAGGAAGGGAGTGCCAATGAGCACCGCCGCTGCGACGAAGACGCAGACCATCCTCCTGTCTCTCACGAGTGCGTAGAGCCCGGGATACACCGACGCGATGCCGATGAAATAGACCGGGAGTAGGTAGATAAGGTAGCGCGGGATCATCGGCATCCTCGAGGAGAGGACGAGACTTGCTACCAGCGGGAGGACCATTATGAAGATGAGGAGGAGCGCCCCGTTCCGGTCCTCGCGCCAGGTGTACGCGACGCCGATCAGGAAGAGGACGATGAAGGGCACCAGGATCAGGTCGCTGAACCCCGATACCTGGAGGAGGGTCTGGTAGATGACGTCGAGCCCCTGGATGCCGAACGTCGGGGCG
>JALNXV010000267.1 GCA_023230175.1 Candidatus Cloacimonadota bacterium | reverse complement strand
CTTATAAAACACTTTGTCTTCAAGTCCCTTCTTGCCTACTCGACCAAGATGGTCAAGCTACGATTATAATATTCTCGACCAAGATGGTCAAGCTACGATATTCGCAATTAGAGACTCAAGTCCACTTGACTTGCAATGAAGGAAGCAAATGTAAGTTGAGTATGACTTAGACTAAGATTACCAACAAAAAGACTTTTAAATAATTATTAAACTAACTGCCATAACTAACATACCTAAAATTAAACCGGATATAGCTATATGATGTTTTCCGTATTCTTCAGCAGTAGGTAATAATTCATCTAAGGAGATATACACCATAATGCCGGCAACTAAGGCAAAGATAATTCCAAATGTAGATTCTGTAAAGAAATGCCTTAATAGAAAATATCCTAATAATGCTCCGACAGGTTCGGCAAAACCGGATAAAGTTGATAAAACTAAGGCTCTTTTCTTACTTTTTGTAGCAAAATAAATAGGAACCGATACAGCAATTCCTTCGGGAATATTATGAATAGCAATAGCTATAGCAATACTAATACCCAATGCAGGGTCTTTCATCGCTGCCATAAAAGTAGCTAAGCCCTCAGGAAAATTATGAATTCCTATAGCAAATGCAGAAAACAAACCCATTCTTAATAACTTTTTCTGTTTACAAGCATCATCACAAACCTTATTTAGATTCTTAATTTCGTGTGGATTTTCATATTCAGGAACTAATTTATCTATTAATGCAATAATACCAATTCCTACAAAAAAAGCAATCACTGTATAGATTTGGCCCGTATTATGACCATAAATTTCAGAAAGAGATTCTAAAGCTTTAGTTAAAATTTCCATAAAAGACACATATATCATAACACCTGCAGAAAAGCCTAAGGAAGCAGCGAGAAAATTAGGCTTTAATTCTTTTGAATAAAAGGCAAATAAACTTCCAATACCTGTTGAAAGTCCGGCAAAAAGAGTTAAACTAAAGGCTAAAAGTATATTAGAATTATCAAACATTATATCTCCTTATTAAAAAAATAAAATTTCCGGTCTTGTGGCACCGGCTCTGATCTGGGTGTGTGGTTTTAATAATACATAATTATTTTTACTTTCAATCTTCTGCATACTATCAAGTAGATTAGAATATTCAATCAAATTACTCGAATTTGAGAAACTATTGTATATGATTATAGAATATGGAATGTTTTCATTTCCGGTTAAAGCAACTCCTAAATCCTTTCCCATAAACTTAGATATATGTCTATAATTTATTGATGGACAAACTAAACCTGCAATTGATAAATCAGCAAATTGTTTCAACTTTTCATAATCAGGCATATCATAATAAAAGAGTATTTTATCCTTAAGATCTGATAACTCATCTGCTTGTTTTTTAAAAATAACCTGACCTCCAATATCTCTACCAAAGCCAATTTTTGCATTAATTGAAACAACTTCTGACAAGATTATAACTTCTTTATCGTCTTTAGTTTCTATAACTTTTCCATAAGCTTGTGCTAAGATTTTATATGGTTCTTTATCATAACAAATTTTTACAGTACCTTTTACAGTATCAATATTTTGAATAGTTCCGGTATATGGAGAATCTAATGATTTGAAATGTTCATTATGTTTTTTTGCTAAAACTTCACCGGCATAGATAAAGTCTCCTTCACGTTTTTTCATATAACCATTAATCGTTTTTTCTTTAATTTTAAGAAATTTTGCGACATTAACTTCAACAGGTTTTAAAGGATAATCTTGTATTTCTCTAAGTATTATTGTACCGGTATCATAATTAATTCTCTCTACAGTACCCCTTACCGGAGAATATACAACACTTCTTGTACTAAACATATTGATTGCTTTATCATCATTAAAAATTTTCTCACCAACAGATACTTTTTGTCCTATTTTTATGAGTAAATTATTTTTTACTTCTTCGGAAGTTAATGATCTTTCCACCATTGACGATAATAAAACTACATAAATCTTTGGAGGACTAAATAAATTTTCTCCAAGAAGACTTTCCGGTGTAACGCTATCTCCCTCTTTAACAAATACTTTACCCTTATAAGGCAAAGCAAGTTTGAGTTGTTTGTTTATCTTTTTTAAATCAGGATTAATATTTTTTCTTATAATGTTATTATTTATTTTTGAAGATATTTTATACGGATTTAATTTTTGAAGTAATAGTAATGAATCCGGCAAAGTTTCAGAACGTGTATCAATTACAAGGTAAGTGTCATCATATAATTTTATATCACTAATTGAATAAATCAAGTTTTCATTTGTTTCTACCTTAACTATAGATGATTCAAGTATTTTTTCAACATATATCTCATTTGTTTTTATATCTAATTTCTTATTATTAAATATTAAACTAAGACAATGTTTATTTTCCTTATATTTCTTATATTCGACTTTTACATAAACAGCTAATTTTTCTATACATTCTTTTTCTAATAAATTCGCTGATGTATCAGGATTTACATCGGCTAAAACTCCAAGATGCGGAGTTATAAAATGTTTATCCCTACATAATAATGTAACACCTAAAGGCTTTACACCCTCTGCGATGATAAAGATTGCTTGTTCAACTGTAGCAAAAGAAATAACTCCACCTGCTCCAATAATAACGTCAAGAATAGCATTATCAAAAAGAAAACTTTCATCATAATGTGGATAATACATAGTCTCTTTAAATTTATCTCTATTAATTTTAAGCTTAATTTTATCTAAAAAACCAATCTTTTTAGTTTTAAAATGCATCTTATAATGTTGGTCTTTTGCTAATTTTATAGCTTGAACAGCAAGAATGTGTTCAAAGAGGTACTGCCATTCTTCTGTCGGGTTAAATTCAGGATAAATTACCTTATCACCTATATAATCTTGAAAGATACTATATATATCTTTGTCATCTTTTGTGAAATAAAAAGACAATATGCTTTTAATCATTTCTTTATTCGATTCAGCAAGTACATTACCTATAGAATAACTCATCCCATAATTAGCACTTACAGAACGATTAAAATCGCCTGTAATATTTGAGAAAAAGTCTGTAGTGGCACCTCCAATATCAAAAGCAAGTATCTTATTATAAATCTTACTTAAAATCAATAAAGAGTTCATAACCCCTTTTGGAGTTGGAATAATATCAGTATTAGCAATCTTTTTAACTAATGAGTAGCCGGGTGCTTGCTCCATTACATTATTCATAAATAAATTATGTATCTTATCAGTTGCCGGAGCTAAGTTTTCTTGGGTCATAGAAGGTCTAAGATTAGGGACAATATGCAAGTCAAATTTCTCAACAAACAATGTATTAATAAAATCTACTGCATCGGTATTACCTGCATAAACTAAAGGTATCTTTGAGTTTTCAGCAAATTTTTGAGTGGGATTAGCCAGATTTAATATTTCTGCTAAACGATATACACTAAATAAAGCACCTCCATCAATTCCCCCACAAAACAAAATGATATCAGGATGTAAGGAGTTCAATAAATGCATCTTTTGTATATCTGTACGTTTATCATCTATTGCCAAAGTCTCAAGTAATACTCCTCCAACACCATAAGCGGCTCTTTCTGCCGAATTTGCAGAATCCGTCAAAGTAAGCCCAACCACTAATATCTGCAAGCCACCACCTGCACTACTGGTTGTCAAATAAGAACAATCATCCGCAAGTATTACTTCAGAATTAGCATCAGTTTTTTTCAATAGCTCAAGATTATTTCGCTCTTCTAACAACATAATAGATTTTTTAATTCCTATTTTTACATCTTCAAATGGTTTCTCTACAGTAGTTTGTGAATTTACATAGTCAACTATTTTATAATTTAAATCTCTCTTTTCAAGTAATATTGCTTTAGTGGTTGTACTACCGATATCGGTTATAACAATCTTTTCTTTTAACACTTATTCCCCTTTATAAATAATAATTACCAAGATTTAGATAAAACTTTTATATAAGTATTTTTTTCTTTTTCTGCAGATTCAAACCCTACTGACATCAAATAAAATAAATGTTTTAAATTTGGATTTTTAAAAATAAACTTATTTATACCTAAATTTTTAAAAAAAACACTACTTTGATTAAAGATAAAATTACCTATCTTTGCATCTCTATATTCAGGAACAACATAATCTAATAAAACTTCTGCACTGTTATCACTATCCTTTCGAATCACAAAAACACAAGCAGGTATCATATTTCTTAATATGTAATAAAAATATAATTCTTCATTATAATGATGTTCAAATTCGGGGAAATATCTTTTTATATCATCCTTATAAAATATTAAAAATTCTCTTAAAAATGCAGAATTCTTTTGAAAAGGTATTATCCTAAAATACTCTTTTTGCTTATAATACTGAAGAATAAAATAAAAATTAACTATGCAAATAAAAAGATTTAAAACAGCTACAGGATATGCCTTAATAATGATACTATAAATGACTAATAAAAAAGAACCTATCATATTAATTTTTCTTAATCGGATAAATGATTTAAGCATTATGGAAACAGCAACAATAATCGAAGCAAGATAACCAAACAACTCAATAATTAAACTAATATCCATTCTTAAACCTCCAATTTTTACAACAATATGATATCGTATTTAACTTGTCAACTAAAAAATCAAACTCTTGTTATTTTGTTTAAACTTAACAATCTTTATTAAAATTCTTATGAGTAAAAAAATATTTTTCTTGACATGTTTTCTTATAAATTTTATAGTGCCTTAAGATCTTGGCAACCGGTTGTCGAAAGCTTTGGATAGGAGAGGTGTGCGAATTTTTATCACATGAAAAAGGGGGATGTGTGGTAAAATATAAGATACCCACTAAAGTGGGTAAAGATATGGTGGGTAATCACTTATTCCACAGGTAACCTGTGGTTAAGAATTTAATATCTAAAACCATAGATATGGAAACCGGACGGCTCGTCCGGTCTGTCTTTGCGAGGAATTTATGACGAAGCAATCTAATCTCATCAATTTAAAATTATCTTCAGATGTTTTTAATCAATATAAATATAAAATCATAGCCACGTGTTTCAACACGTGGATCAAAGAGTCACACGCCGCCCATCTCTGCCACTTCAGTGGCGTAGGTTTAACATCCCCCACTAAAGTGGGTAAGATTTTGTTGTGTAG
>JALNXV010000266.1 GCA_023230175.1 Candidatus Cloacimonadota bacterium | reverse complement strand
ATTTGTTCTAAGATGATATTGATGATACCGGGTTTGCCTTGCATTGCATGCCACGCATTTGTGCAGAGATTGAGAAGTATTTGTTTAATTTGTATGTCATTTCCTGCAATCAGTGCGTGTTTAATATTAATTTGTAGGTTTATATCTACTATTGAAGGTATGGTAGGACGGATTAATTTAAGTGATTCTTCTATGCAATCAATTAAATTAATTGGTTGTATTTCTTTTGAACTTTTTCTTGAAAAGGTTAAGATTTGTTTTATTAATTCTTTAGCTCTATTTGAAGCAAAAAGAACTTCTGAAAGGTATTTTTTTATTTTATCCGGTTTTTCTACAAAGTTATTGGCGATTTCCGTATATCCGATTATAGCTGACAGGATATTATTAAAGTCGTGTGATATGCCACCTGCAAGTGTACCTAAAGCTTCGTGTTTTTGAGAAGTATTTAAATGATTTAGTAAAACTAAATTGTCATTTTTAATCTTTGTTAAGTCAGTTACATCTAAGGCGAAACATACAATTCCTGATATTTGATGATTTTCGGCAAATACAGGTAAAATATTGACTTCAAAGTAATAAGCCTTATTGTTTATTTGTATGGAACAATCTCTTTTTAAAAGAGATTTTGCATTTTGAATTACAAAAAGTTCGTCACTTTCATTAAAGTATTCAGTTTTGAAAAGTGATTTTTGATTATGTCCGATAACTTTAGAAATTTTTAAATTAAAAAATGATAAAAATGGTCTGTTGACTCGAACAAAGTTTAACTTTATATCTTTGAAAAAGATAATTGCCGGTGAGTAGTCAAGCATAATTTGTAATTCATAAAGTGTATTTTCAAGAGTTCTTTGATAGTGGATTAATTCTTCATTTTTGTTGATGACATTTTTTTCGAGGTTATTAACAATTTCTAAGTATTTATCTGTAATTGCTTTGTTTTCTTGTTTTGTAAGGTTAAGTTCATTTTTGATTTGTTGATTTTCAATTTCTAAATATTTGATTTTTTCTAACAACTCGGGAGTTTTGTCCACTTTATCTCCTCAAATGATTAAAAGGTTATAAAATACCATTTGTATGCATTTCGTTTAATTCACATTGAACTAATTCTAATATTGGTTCAAAACAGACAGGGTCAAGTTTTAGAAATTTAAGAGATGAGTCATATCTATATTGATTAAAGAGAGAATTATCAGCAAAACCGATGCCTTCATTTTTTAGTATTTGGTCAATTAAGAAAATAGAATAGGTGTCTTTTCTATTTGATTTAGGAGCATTTATCGGATTGTGATGATGTTTGATTGTATTTATTAGATTAATTGGGAATCCCCATTCTTCCATTATATCAGCAGCCAATTCTGTGTGGTCAAAACCAAGAATTTCTTTTTCACAAAGATTTAAATCTTTGTTAGTATCATACATTTTATCTAAAATATTTCTATAGTCTTCTGTACGAAACTGATCAAGTAGTATGACTCCGATATTATGTAATAATCCGACCGAATAGATAAAGCTACCCGGGTCATAGAATTCTCTTCGGTAAAGAGCTTTGCCCATAATTGCAGTTGCAATACTTGATTTCCATAAATCCAATCTGGAAAATTTATTATGTTGATTATCACCTTCAAATACTTCTATAACTTTCATAGACATTGCTAAATGTTTGACAGTATCAAAGCCTAACCAAACAATAGCTTCTTGTATATCGGTTAGCTTTCTAAATGTCCCATAATATGCTGAATTAGCTAATTTTAATATTCTTAAGGTTAAAGGTGGATCTAATTCAACAATTTCTTTTAATTCTCTTGCACTACATGAGGGATTATTGATGAGTTTGAAAAGCTCTAATAAAGTATTCTTTATAGAAGCAAGTTTAGAATTATGGATTTCAGTTTTTAGAAAGTTGTAATACTCATTAAAATTTTTATTTGATTTCATTCAATATCCTCTTAAATACAAAGAAAATTAGTATTTAAATTTTTGCAAGCTTTTTTTGTATTAAAGCTCATTTCTTTTGTTAAGACTTTTATTCAACTGTGATTGATTGTTTTGATAAATCCTAAAAGTAAGTTTCTATATTAATAGATATTATATTTTTTTGTTTTAACCAAAAACTCATTTTAACTTGTTGAAGTAATAATTAAGGATTAATCTTAATGATTTTGTTTTATAAAGTATTATTCCGGATATTTTAACATCTCCTTTTTTTCTAATATATTAAGTATTTGAAAAACTAAGTTTTGATTTAAAAACATAAAGTGTATATTGGCAAATTTTGTTTTTTTCAATAACAAAATAGCATAATTATAAAAATTAAGTTATTTTGTTATTGACTTTTTATCTTAGAATTATTATACTAACTTAGATGAAAGTTATATAATGGAGGAAAATAATGAATAAAATATGGATATGTATAATATTAATCTTCACAATAGTAAATGTTTATTCTTTGACACTTGATGAAGCAATTGAAATCGGATTCGAAAATTCACCAATTATTAAATCAGCAAGTCAAAACCTTGAACAAACAAAATGGGATTATTACCAATCTACTTTTGAACTTTTCCCAACTGCAAATTTAAATGCTTCATATACAAAGTATGATCCATCAATTGGCATAAATACTGAAAATAATAAAAGTTATGGTATTCAAGCAAGTCAAACATTGTTTGCAGGAGGTAAGATTTGGCTCAATAAAAAAACTAAACAAAATCTATATAAAGCTTCAAAAGAAAATTTTTCTCTAAAAAAAATTGAACTTCTGTCTGAAATAGAAAATAAGTTTTTTAATGCTCTAGAAAAAAAACAATATGTTTTAATAGCTGAAAATGAATATAATAATGCTGTAACAAATGAACAAATTGCTCAAATTAGATATAATAATGGTTCTCTTACTGAAGCAGAGTTATTTAGAATGAAAGCTCAAACAGTAAATAAAAAAGTTAATAATATACAAGCAAAAACTAATCTTTTAACAGCCGTTATAGACTTAAAAAATACTCTTGGTATTAAAGATGATGTAATTCCTGAAGATATTAATGAAGATGTTTTTGAGGAAAATATGTTTAATGTATATGAATGGGATATGGAACAAATTAATAAATTTGTTGAAGATATTAGTCAATTGAGCTTGTCTGAAAATACAAGTTTAAAAGTTTATCAATTAAATATAAAAAATGTAAAAAATCAATTAACTATGGCAACAGGAAATTTTTTGCCTACAGTAAATTTAAGTTATTCAAAAAGTTATGCAAAGACAAATCTTGAAGATGATTATTCTGATTCAAGTACCTTGATGTTAAATGCATCAATTCCAATTTTACCTTTTGGTAATAATCTTTCTTCATATCTTAAGAATAAAGCAAATCTACGAAAAAATGAATTTGATTATACTACAACTGAAAATACTATAAGCTTAAATGCTCGATCAACTGCACTTGCATGGGTATCTGCAATTCAAACTGCAAAATCAGCTGAACTTTCATTAGAGTATGCAAAAAAATCATGGCAACAAATGAACCAAAGATATAAAAATGGCATTATTTCAAGTTCGGAAATGCTTGATGCCGATATTATGTTAAGCAATGCTAATGTGCAATATGTCACTTCAAGATATAATATTTTAAGAAATAAAGCGAATCTAAAAAAACTTTTAGATATTGAATCCGATGAAGAATTTATAAAATTAGTAATTAATTAGGAGGTTATGTGTATAAGAAAAAAAGATTTTTTGTGATGATAGGGTTACTTTTATTTATTTCAGCTTGTAGTAAACAGGCACCTCAAAATTCATCTAAACAGCCAACTAATGAGCAAACAGTAATTATTCAAGAAGTAATGCCAAGGAATTTAAATGAATATATTAGAATAACTGGGGTTATTGAAGGAGAAACAGATATTTTACTGAATTCAGAAGTTTCAGGAAAGATTATAGAGATTTATAAATCACTTGGAGATAAAATTACAAAAGGTGAAACAATTGCAAAAATAGATAATAAGGATTTTGAAATCCAAGTTTTACAGGCAGAAGCAAATTTACTGGCAGCTGAAGCAAGTAAAGAAGCATTGGAAAAGCAATTTCAAAGTAATCTTCAACTTTATAATGATAATATAATTTCTGAATTAGAATATCAAAACTCTGTCAGTGCTTATAAAAATGCTACAGCTCAATGGCAAGGAGCTCTCGCTAATCTTGAAATAAAAAAGCGAATTTTAAATAACTCAATGTTCATTGCACCTGTTTCCGGGTCTATTGTTGACTTGCCGATTAAAATTGGTCAAACTGTATCTGTTAATCAAAAAATTGCAGGTATAGTCGACCTTGATAAACTTATGATAAGGACAGGTGTAGGTGAAAAAAGCATTTTGTTATTAAAAAATAATCAAAAAGCAACCGTGTTGTATAATAATAAACAATATCCTGCTAAAATAAGTGGTATCGGATATAAATTATTAAGTTCTATTGCAAATTATCCAATAGAAATTAAATTAGATAATAAAAATAATGACTTAATCCCCGGAATGATTGTTAGTGTAGAGGTTTTAGTTAACACACATCAAGATATTTTTTATACTTCTCTTAATCATATATTACAAGATTATGATCAAAATTACGTTTATGTTGTTGATAATGATAATAAGATAATTAGAAAAAATGTTACCTTAGGGAAACAGATAAGTGAAAATGTCATAATTAAAGAAGGATTAATTCAAGGAGATATGCTTGTAATTGAGGGTTATGAGAATGTTGAGCCTGATATGAAGGTAATTACAAGAATTTTTGAAACTAAAAATAATGCGTTGGGAGATTAAATGTCCATAGCAAAATTTTCTGTAGAAAATACTGTATTAATTAATATGTTGATGGTTGTTGTTTTTATTATGGGTATTTTTGCGATTATTGATATCCCTAAAGAAGCTGCTCCTGCAGTAGATTTTGGCTCTGCAGTAGTAACTGTTTTATATCCCGGAGTATCTCCTGAAGAAATTGAAAATTTAATAATAAAAAAAATAGAGGATCAATTGCAGAATCTGGATGATGTAGATTATATTTCTTCTACCGCTCAGGAAGGACGAGCAAATATCAGAATATCTTTTGATGCTAAGGCAAATACCGATGATGCCTGGGATCAACTCAATGAAGAAATGAAT
>JALNXV010000015.1 GCA_023230175.1 Candidatus Cloacimonadota bacterium | reverse complement strand
CATCTGATTTCTTAATATCGCAATTATCCAGGAGTTCTTCCATCAAGTACTCCTCACCTGCCCACTGCATCCTGTTGTAGACGGAATCCAGATTCCTGGCCACTTCTGACTTCATGAATGATTCAATGAAAGACTTGCTCGATAGATTCATGTCTGATGACATCTCAAAAAGCCTTCCCTGAATGTCGCAGAGCTTAAGCTGCATAGGGTTCATCTTAGCTCCTCCTTGGCACTGCGCAGGATTTCATCAAAGAAGACCCCTTCTCGTCTGTATGCCTTGCAGATATCATCTGCCAGAGAAATCCCTTTTTCACGATTCTCTTCCGCAATATCTTGAATACAAATGCGTTCCAAATATGAAAGCCCGATTTCTTTTTCAATATGAACATGATCACAAGCCTTCTGTGTAACTGCAACATACTGAAGACCAAGATCCAATGCAGAAAGGCTCCCAACCAATGCTGCATCGGTGATGTTTCCTTGGAAGAAATTGTCCAGCACAAAGAACATTCGGTCATTTGCAATGCTTCCAATTATTATATCAGCATCATTAGCCATTTTTTCATATTTCCTGTAGAGAGAAGTGCCTTTGATGTCTGTCATTTTTCCTCGATTGAAAGCTACAAGCATCGCCCAATCAATATCCGGGTCGACAGTAACGCATGCAAGTCCTTTCAAATCAAGAGAAACAATGTATAATCTGGATTGCTCGAAATCACAGGCTAGCGAAAGCGGCTGTTCTGGAGCAGTTCCCATATAGAATCCTTTCCCAAAATCACACCTGTCACGGCTTATCGGCGAAATTTTTCCTCCAATACCTGCTTTAGATCCATGATATAGAACAAGTTTTTGGTCATCCAGATTCAATTTATACTCTTCTTGCTGGATTTTATCGACTATCATCGAAACAATGGAGATGCTTTTATCCTTTGCCAGATCATGCATTCCGAGCTGAGCAATCTTATTGGGAAGTGCTTTTCCGTTTTCCCAGCGGTTCACAGTAGAAAAAGAAACGCCAAGAGCATCACCGAAAGCTGTCTGACTGAGACCGGTTTTTTCTCGGATCATCCTGATCATTTCTTGCATTCTTACATCTCCTGCATTGCTAATATAGCTTTTACTATCATTAATAATATAGCATATGCTATATTATTTCTCAAGAGCCACCACCAGCCCGACAAGCTGCTCCTGAATGATATCGACAAGTTCATCGGCATTCTCCTTGCGTCCGCTTGAAAGCCACGTAGTTAGTACGCTGATAGTGAATCCTGTGCGGATGGCGATGAAGTAGTTCCCATGTTTCGGAGCATTGCCGAAACGCTTCTGAAGAATCTTGGCATTCTTCATATGGCAGGCATAGATGATATCCTGGCGGTTAATCCGTATCAGCAATTCAAGGATGTCGCTATGAGTTATCCAGTAAGAGAAATAATGCCTTGCAAGCTCAATCTCATTAGGAAAACGCTGTGGATTGTAAGCACCGAGGACTTCAAAGAAGCACATATCGCATTTCCACATCAGCACATCGGAGATATTGTCAAAACATCTGTAGAAGGTGGTGCGGGCAACGGAAGATGCCCTCTGAAGGTCACTTATGGAAATCAAGTCAAAAGGTTTGCTTTTCAGGCATTCAAGCAGACCTCTGTATATCAGAGCAGCAGATCTCTCGCTTCGCTTGTCGGCTTTGATATGATACATCCAGGACCTCCATCATCATGCGCTACAATCTTTGCGAACCGTGTAGCGTTTTCTTATTGGCCAATATATCACACTTCGCCGATGTGATACATTAGTAGCGTAAAGGGAAAACCGATGGAAACAATTATTCAAGCATGGCTCTCGATCTGGCTTTATGTGATGACAGCAATTGCTGCCGGCCTTGGCATCAAGATTTACAGGAATCGAAAAGCATGGACCAAGCTAAGCATATTCTGCACCTTGGCAATCATAGTGCTTGTTCTCCATGTACTTGAAGAATGGGTCCTCCCCGGCGGGCTTCATTATTCTTACAACCTAAGCCATGGCTCAAGCTATCTGAGCCGTTATCCTATGAACAGGCTTACAGACATGATCACTAACTTCGGAGCCGTCATCATAGGATGCATCGTTCTTCATTTCTGGGGATGGAAAAAGAGTGCGGCAATCGCCATCATGCTGTTCTCGCTGTTTGAAGTAGTGATCCACGTAACCATCGGAATAGCTGACATGAAAACTTTCAGCAGCTACGGAATGAATACCCTCTACTCGCCCGGGCTAGCAACCTCGCTGTTCGGGTTCCTGCCAGTTGCAATCGGCATCGGAATCGAACTGTTCAAGGGAAAAGGCAACCGGCCAAAGTTCAGGCAATGGCTCATGGCAATAGCAGCAATAGGAGTGCTTGGCTTCCTGCTTATAAACCTTCCGGAGCAATTGCTTTCAGACGAGAACACACCGTATGAATTCACCGACCGAGGCTATTACGAACGATTCGGAGAACAATTTGAAGAAGACAATGGCTATGATTATTTCGAACAGCAGAAATGACACTGACAATCAGAAAAGCTGACCGGGAAGCTTCAGCCTGATCTTCGGAGGAAATGATTCATCGAATTGCTTGGCCTCTTTCTCATCAACGAAGTACCCCTGAGGAGTATGATAGGTTCCTGTAACCCCTTTGAGATAACCTTCCTCGAGCTCCTTGCAGAGGAAATACGGAACTACGGCATCTCTTGGCTCGGCATAGTAGTGAATTCCCATTGTCGAGGCAACTTTGAATCCGGATTTACCATAGAAGCCGATGTTCCCCTCGAAGCACAACGCACCAGCACCCATTGCCTTTGCCTTGGACATCGAAAAATCAAGAAGAGCCTTTCCATGTCCTTTTCTCTTGTACTCAGGCAGAATCCCGATAGGACCCATCGTCATTATCGGAAGCTGTCCTCCACTATCAAGGGCAATAGAGGCCCGGACATACATCACCTGTCCAATGAGAATCCCGTCCTTTTCCATGACCAGATCAAGTTCGGGAACAAAGTCATCCCTGTACCGGTACGTATGAAGCACATAATGCTCCAGACAGCCTGGCCTATAAACGTTCCAGAAAGATTCCCTGACCAGATTCTCAGTCTGCCGCCATTCATCAGGCCGTTCAAGCCTTATACAATAATCCTGTGCAGTCATATTGAGCCTCTCCTATTTTTTTCAAGATGATTTCGAAGCATCTTCCGAACGCCATCTTCATCGCCGCTGCCATCATAAAGGCTGTAAAGCATGAAGACAGGCCCGTAGAATTCCAGAGCCTTCTGCTGTGCATCATAACAATCAGGGCACTGCATGCTGAATATGTCCGCAACATATCCCAAAGGTCCCGAACAGACATACTGTTCGAAGAGCTTTGCCATCTCGGCATCACGGTTTTTCTCCAAAGCCAGCATCTTACGAAACCGTGAGGCAAACGGGTCTTCAGTCCAATAGGCAAACTGCATTTCGGTGAATTTCATCAGATCTTCAAATGTGGTCTGCCTGTATGAATCAGGTTGATCGGACAGAGTTCCGGACGGGAGGTCGCAGGCCTCTGCGCTTATGGCATCTTCTTTCTCCATCCGCATGACAATGCTTTGAAGAATATCATGCTTGCTTTCAAAATGCTTGTACAAAGCGGCTTTCGTGATGCCAAGCTCATCTGCTATCTCCCTCATGGAAACAGCTTCATAGCCACGCACGGCAAACAGCTTCAAAGCTTCGATTGTGATCTCTTCCTTCGTATTATTCTTCATATTCCCTTCAGGTTACCGCTCGGTAACCTTAAGTAGAATACAGAATCAGAAGCATCATGTCAATCAAGCTTATAGGTCTCTCGTGCAACTACGAGTTCTTCATCAGTTGGTATTACACGGACAACAACATCAGAATCATCAGCCGAGATGATCGGACAGTTCCTATCATTCTTTGAATCATCAATGCGGACTCCAAGTGCACCAAGCTTCTGGCAGACTGCTTTCCTTACAGCAGCAGAATGCTCTCCTATGCCGGCGGTGAACACAAGATTGTCCAAACCACCAAGATCCATGGCGAAAGCACCGATGTAATGGACTATCCCATTCACATAGGCGTCCAATGCAAGCTTTGCACGGCTGTTTCCTTTGTCTGCTGCTTCCTGAACATACCTCAGGTCTCCGCTGACCCCTGAAATTCCAGCCAGTCCGCCATTGATCTGCAAGCCATTGAGGATCTCATCCTGCCCAAGACCTTCCTGCATCAGGTAGAAAACCATCGTAGGATCCATGTCGCCAACTCTATTGGCATGAATCAGGCCAGTTTCCAACGACATGCCGAAACTCGTATCAATGCTCTTGCCATCCAGGATCGCACAGATTGAACCGCTTCCTCCAAGATGGCATGAAATTGCACGATAATGCTGCTTCAAAGCGGAAAGGCAGCTTGCAATATAGCTGTGCGATGCCCCGTGAAAGCCCAGGCGCTGGATTCCGTACTTCTCGTACCACTGATACGGAACGCCATAGATCCTTCTTTCAAGCGGTATGGTCTTGTGGAAGCCGGTCTCGAACACCCCGATCATCCTTGCATCTGGAAGGCTCTGCTTCATTGCCTGAATCGATTCAAGATAGGCCCGGGCATGCACTGGAGCAAGCACTTGCCAATCCC
Source organism: Candidatus Cloacimonadota bacterium (assembly GCA_023230175.1). Taxonomy (GTDB): domain Bacteria; phylum Cloacimonadota; class Cloacimonadia; order Cloacimonadales; family WRIO01; genus JALNXV01. The sequence continues at coordinate 17,007 of JALNXV010000015.1, read as the reverse complement.
TCATTCCTCGCAGCACCTGGTCATCAAGTTCGCAAGTGCCGAAGCAAGTCCTGGACAAGACAGTCTTGAACCCCACCCTTCTGATTTCATCGATGCCGCATATGTCGCTGCTCAGATGCTTCAGAAAGAGTTCAATTCCAGACTTGTAGTCCTTGATGCTGCACTTCTGAAGATTGACTTCTTCACAGTCAATGCTCCTGTAATGAAACACAGCATCATCTTCCGACCCTACCCGTTCGACGCCTCCAGAAGCGATAACCCGTTCAGAAGGCATTTCAAACAGCTTGAACTTCAAAGACGTGCTGCCGGCATTGCATACGAGAATCTTCATTTTTTCCTTGCTCATGGATCGAGCATATCACAAGCAAAGACCAGATTGAAGCGTCAATTCTTAAGTTTTAGGTTTTCCCGGGCTTCCGGACTGTATTCAATAACAGGTCCGACAGTCGGGCAGCCATGAATCTCAGGACAGTCACCGCAGGTTTCCAATTTCCTCTTCAGCGCGCACTTTCTGATTTTACAAAGGCTTTCACAATAAGGGGTCTTCACGCCATTCATGCGGCAGCCGTCGCAGTTGATCATCTCAGGCGTGATCGGCGCATGGTTCATTTCACTCCAAAGCTTTGCAGTCTTCTGCCGAAGCTCATCATCGTCGGCTGCCGTTGCCTTGAAAACATCGCATTCCTGGCAATCCAGCCCGCAGAAGGCAATCATTTTCTTCATCTTTCAATCCTCCTTGATCAATGCTTTCTGCAAGCAATCGCATCAACCTGGAACTTTATCCTATCTCTGATGAAATCAGAGCAGTTTTCCAGTCTTTTGATATCTTCCATTGCTTACCTCCGCAGATATATCTGCATAATACCATAAGCAAGCTTGATTTCGGAAGTTTTCATCTGTTCAAATATCCCATGCTATTTGGTTCTGCTGTATCGGGCAGTAGGCCTGTTGAATTGCAGTGAGCGCTCCCTGGCAACACAGATATAGGAAATTTGCATTCTCTATATAGGCCTTCTGAAAAACTTCATAAAAGCACTTGATTCATTCTAAGAACAAATAAAAGTTCTAAGCAAACATTTTATCGAGTTTTTTTAAGAGGAAACCATGAAAAATACTGTTTAAGTGCACATGGAAACAAAGTATACTGCAACCATGAATAAAAAGATTTTCAAAGGTATCATGCCGGCTCTGATTACACCGTTTGATGTGAATGGCAATCTAAAGAAGAATTCTGTCAGTCCATTGATTGACTGGCTTCTCTCCCAAGGAGTCAAGGGATTCTATATTCTTGGAGGTACAGGAGAAGGTCCTGCACTTCGCAAGGAACTTCGAATGGAAATGGCTGAAGCCTGCATTGAAGCCAACAAAAAGCGCAGTGTCATCATTGATCATATTGGAGCGCCGAACATTCATGATGCAATCGAACTCACCCGTCATGCAGACTCGATTGGAGTAGATGCAGTCTCTTCACTCCCTCCAACATACTCATTCCATTACACTGAGGACCAGCTCGTTGACTATTACAACGCTATCGCAGACAACACTGATAAGCCCGTAATTGTTTATGCCACTTCAATGCTTGGAGGAATCAACGTTCTGAGTCTGATGGGACGGCTACTCAAGACCCCTAACATAATCGGTGCTAAATTCACAATGCCAGACTATTTCCTCATGCATAAAATCACCGAACTGAACGAAGGAAACATCAATGTTATAAACGGCCCGGACGAAACGCTGCTTTGCGGCCTTGCAATGGGTGCAGACGGAGGAATCGGAACCACATATAACGTGATGGCAAATTGGTTCGTCAAGCTCTATGATGCATTTCAAGCAGGACAATTCAAGGAAGCACAAAGTTGGCAGTATCGAATCAACAAAGTCATAGACGCTTTGATAAGGCACAGCAGCAGCGGTGCAATCATGGCGGTCAAGGAAACCCTCAACATGATGGGTTTTGATACTGGCAATGCAATATTCCCAGCAAACCCATTCACCAAAGAGGAGAGCCTCTCAATGAAGAAAGAGCTTGAATCACTTGGACTCTCCTTCAATTAAAGAAAGCCAAGATCCATAGCTTATCCCATAGGGAAGACAATCTCATTTTATTTCTGTTTTCTTTCGTACGGAACCGACTTCGTCACTATCAGTTTGGTTTCCAAACCCAGAGCATTCGGATCAATTACAAAGCCCGCCTCAACCGGTGCCGCTACTTTGATTGAACGGATATATGTCATCATATCAGGAATCCTTTCCTTCGGAATCGGATCGGTAATGCGAACACTAGCAAGAGGAATAATTCCGTTCTCGACAAGAACAGAAGAAGTGATTGTTCTCTTCGGAACTGTCAGTTCCTGTTTCACATACTGCATCCCTTTGTCGCATCCATTCCCCAAAATTGAAATAATGTTCTCACCATCAATTTCGGCCGTGATGTTACATCCGTTCGGGCAAATGATGCAAGTAAAGACTTTTTTCATACTATTCTCACCTCCAAAGGAGAACTGTCAAGAAAATTGCTCTTTTTCACCTTCACTTCAGCCATCGTAGCAGGAATCATTTTTCTCATCTTCTTAGAGGCTATGACGGTTCCATTCTGAACTACTTGGATGCTGCAGTTCTCCTGCTGTCCCTTGCTTCGAATAAAGAACGAAACATCATGCAGCCCTTCAACTCTGTTTGGCACAACCTGCCCAATGTCTTTGCCAACAATGACTTCTAACGGACAGAAAGGAAGGAACCCATCCCTCAGAAATTCAGCAACTGAATCCGCCATCTTCTCTGCTTCAATTGAAACCATATCCACAAGATCATGAACATGAAGAACATTTCCGGCCGCAAAGAAACCAGGCCGGTCGGTCTGGAAGAATTCATCGACCGAAGCTCCATGCGTGCAAGAGTCAAGCGTAACGCCTGCATCCAGAGACAACTCATTTTCAGGGATAAGTCCAACAGAAAGAATCAGTGTATCGCAAGCCCATTCTTGCTTTGTTTCTGGAATCGGATGAAGCTTCTCATCGACTTTGCAGACAGTCACACTCTCAAGACGACCAGCTCCATGAATGTCAGTGACTGTATGGCTAAGATACAATGGAATTCCGAAATCATCCAGGCATTGATGAACATTTCTAGGAAGCCCACTCGGAATAGATTGGATTTCGAAAACAGCTATGACATGGGCTCCTTCAAGTGTCAGACGCCTAGCCATAATCATTCCAATATCTCCGGAACCAAGAATCACAACTTCGTGCCCAATCATTTCATTGTGAAGATTTATATACGATTGAGCCACTCCCGCAGTGAAAACTCCTGCCGGTCTTTCTCCTGGAATAGCCAAAGCGCCGCGAGTACGTTCTCTGCATCCCATTGAAAATACCACAGCTTTTGCCCGAATCGTACGCATTCCTTGCGGCGACATAACAGTAACGACCTTGTCCTTGCTGACAGTCCATACAGTTGAATCGGTTAGAACCGCAATTCCCAAATGGTCAACTTCATCAATGAAGCGTTGAACATATTCAGGTCCGCTCAATGTCTGCCCAAAACGAATCAAGCCAAACCCATCATGTATGCATTGCCTTAGAATCCCTCCTAAGGTTTTTTCCCTCTCAATCAACAATATGTCATTGATTCCCTTTTTCTTCATCTCGACGGCAGCCGCCAAGCCGGCAGGTCCGCCTCCAATAATCACAACATCGTGTTTTTCAGTCATTGGCCAGCCTTCTTGCGGACTTTTCCGAAGAAAAGATTCGATCCTTCATTGGAATAAAGTAAATCAGTATCATTAATTCCAAGTTCATCCTGAAGCATCTGAGCAATACGCATCTGACAGTAACCGCCCTGGCAGCGTCCCATCATACATCGTGTGCGATACTTGATGCTGATCATACTGCTGGCTCCAAGCGGATTATGAATTGCTTGAAGTATTTCGGCTTTGGTCACCTTTTGGCAGCGGCAGATTACTTCTCCATAATCCGAATTCTGAGCAATCATACTCTCTTGTTCCTCAGGAGACTGATCCGAGAACCTGAGAATCTTCTTCCGAACCGGGTTGAAATCTGCTTTCTCCAGCAAATGCTCTCTTTCCTTCATCATTGATATCACAGTACGAGCAATTGGAATTGATGCAGTCAAACCTGGTGACTCAATCCCAAAAAGATTAATTGCGTTTGGGGCAAAATCATCGTTGATTTCAATTCCGAAATCCTGAATAAGCCCATTCTTGTCAACCCATTTGGGCAGTACTCCGCAATATGTGCGAATGAAATCAGCCTTTGTGAAATGTGGCCAAAGTGCTCTAGCACAGTCAACAAGATAGTCGATGTTCTTCTGCTCAACGCCATAGTTTTCAAATTCTTTTCTGTCTTCAGCAGTCGGACCTAGAAGCACATTGCCATCGGTGGTCACAGTCACATGAATACCCATATATGTATTGCTTGGTACAGTGTAAATTGGCATTGGAACAAGACTTCCAAGCCTGTTATCCAGAACAATGTAATCATCCTTCGAAAAAACAAGATCAAGTCCGCACAAGCCCAGCATATCGCTAATCTTCTTGCAGCCTAGACCAGCAGAGTTTATGACCCACCTTGCACAGAATTGCTGATGCCCAGCAGTTATCTCCCAGCATCCTCCATTTCTTCTTATAGAAGTCACTTCATGTTTCAGATAATATCTTACTCCGTTCTGCACAGCATTCTCTGCAAGCGAAATAGTATATCCGAATGGATCAATTATGCCGCTGTTTGGAGAGAACATGGCGAATTTTCCAACAACGGAGGGAACCATCTGATGTAGTTCTTCGTCTTCAATAATCCTAAGCCCTTGAACACCGTTTCTTTCTCCCTGTGCCATCGTCCTTTCCAGAGAGGAACGCTCTTGTTCAGTATTGCCTACCAAGACTTTCCCGCATCGCTTGAAATCGAAACCAAGTTCTTTGGACAGATCTCCCATGATTCGGTTGCCTTCAACACACAATTTGGCCTTCAAGCTTCCTGAATCGTAGGCGAAACCGCCGTGAACAACACCGGTGTTTCTACCACTGGTTTCATAGCAGACGTCGAAGTTTTTCTCTAATACGCATATTCTGAGATCGTATCTTGAAAGCTCTCTTGCAACAGCGCTTCCCACCACGCCTCCACCGATAATGACAACATCAACAACATCCTTCAAAGCAATCTCCTAGAATGAACCAAGCCTCTTAGCTTCATTGATGAAATAAAGAACATTTTCCTCCGGGATCCCCTGATGAAAAGAATGATCGGTCGCTATTATAAGCCCTCCATCATCGCCAGCAATTGAAATCACATGCTTGATGGCTTCGGTTATTGCCTTCTTATCATTGCCAGTCATCACACCAGTAGCATCAACATTGCCAAGAATGGCAAAATCAGAACCATGAATTTTCTTCACTGCCTCAAGATTCATTCCGGCACGTTCCTGAAGATTCGTTAATGCATCAATACCCATTAGTGATATATCATCCAAGATTGCATTGATATTTCCACATGAATGCAGGATCACCCTTCCTCCAGCAGCTTTCCAAGTACTGATCTGTTTCTTAAGAGAAGGAATAAAAAACTTCCTAAGCATCGACGGAGATATGAGAGTGGTTTGATTCATACCCATATCATCGGCTACATACAAAGCAGTGCATCCTGCCTCAATAAGCTTAAGACCGACTTTTGTCCAATAAGCATCCGCTACTGCAACAAGGCTTTCCAGAAGATCCGGATCATCATAAATTAGAACTGAAAGATTCTCGAGCCCGAGTGCAATCATCAAGAAAGAAAAAGCGCTTCTGGCACCTCCGAATACTGCAATGCGGTCTTTTGCTTCAGCTACCGCATTGTGTACTTCCTGAACATCCGCATCAGTCACCGGCATATCCTGAATCAACTTCAGAAAGCTTTTATCCGGTTCAATCGGGTTGATAGCCATACCAAGCGGCCATGAACCATTCATCATCTTGGATTTTATTCCGAATCTGTCAGTAAAGGTGTCAGGACCGTCCCATGTTTGCTGAGGTTGAACAAGGCAAGTATAAGAAGCACAATGGACAAGCACTGCATCCATGCCAATCTTCAAGGCCAGCCGTACCGCAGGGATACCCTTGGCATAGAAGTTATCCATGCCGAGGATATTCGTGTACATATCAGGCTTGTTGACAACATCAAAAACAGGAAGTCGATCCGACTTCTTGTGATCAAAAGCCATCAGAATGCGTTGTTTTCCAGTAAAAGTACTCACAGAGGCTCCTTTTTCGATGGGCATTATCTACTTGACCGTATAGACATCCTGTCCACATACCCAGCCAGTAAAAGGCTTTGCAATCTGTTCACTTACATAGCATGTACCTTTGAATAACTGAAGGATTGACGAAGGACAATCCATCGAAACAGGCCCGTAAAGGATTACCCTGCTGATCATCCTCTGCCAAGAATCACCTCCTATGAAAGTGATGTTATGCATTTCAAAGTGATCTCTTGCATGGGCAATATCCCTAGGTCCTATCGTTGCAGCCCTAGGTGGAACTGCATAGACATCTCCAGCAGCACCCATCGGGGAGAACAGGGAGTTTTCAGCAATCGTCAGAGGATGCTGTGTTACAATCCTTGATCCAAGAGTGAGGAATTCATCAAGCGAATTCGCAGCAAACTCCTTTGTCTGGGGATCGATGAAAGCGATATGCCCTGGCCACCCGCTCGCCGAATAGCACATATCAGCTCCTCCATTACCAACTTCTTCGATGATCTTGGAATAATCATTAACATTTTCAGTTGTTAGAACATGCCAATGTTCTATTGAAGGCCTAAGATCCTCTCTGAAATTGCCATAGAAATGCTTCCTAAAAGAATAGCCAAGCCCTGCTCCATAGGTCAATGGAGCTACATTGCCATTCTCATCTGCCCATTCATCCATAGCAAATGCATCGACGTTTCTGCAGCTGATATTGTGCTGGTTGCACAGAAATGCAATGGATTTATACACATCAGGCCATTGATTTGGAAAAATCATCGTAAGATGGGTGTTCTCTTCATCGCTCTTGCGTATCCGTTCGAATACATCTGCAACAAGCAGCAAAGTCGGATCCGGCACGACCCTAACAGAAAAACCATGAGCGTTGGTATATTCCATCTCTTCCCGCTTAATGCTTCGGCAGTGATCCAGAACGCTGGTATCACGGATTGGAAGAAAGGCTGAAGGTTGAAAGTTAAATTCCTTTTTCATTTTTACTCCTTTTGCAATTGAATTCTCTATAGACAATGCTTCAGAATGAACAGAAGCAAAGCTTTCACTTCGATAATCAGATCTTCACATTCGATGTACTCATCCTTCTGGTGAGCTCCACCCTCAAGAGCGAAATCTCTGAATATGCCATAATTAAAACTGCTTTTAGCTCCTGCTGACAGAAAAACAGATAAATCGGAAAGGCAAGCACCTTTTACTGAGGGTCTCTTGCCGCAAGCTTCGGATAGAGCGTAAATAAAGTCCCTAATAGCACCATAGTTATCCTTGCTTTCGGCATAATTGAAGAATCTTGATAGTCTGGAGAAATCATGGACTAGTATTCCAATTGGACTAAGAATCGACCTCGTTTCTTCAAGTACATCAGCAAGCTCCTTCTCAACAGAGCTCTGGCTTGAATCAGTAAGCATAACAAACGAGATCTTTCCAGAATCAACTCCTACATTTCCATTTCCAACCTGAATTCCGCAAAACTTCAAAGCCGAACGTTCCATATCAGAATTGGAATACAATGGATTTAAATGAAGCTCAATCTTGCGTCTTTCTCCAAATTCAGCAATTTTCTGCTTGAGAATATAAAGCCCATCGATAACCTCGGAAGCAGAATCTGTAGGATGATCAAGAGAAACTTGGATTTCGTAAACACATCCGCCTATTCCTGCCACCCACACTTCTCCGCTTCCCCCATCAAGGTTTACAAAAGTCTCAGAAGGATACTTCAGGCAAGCAGCAAGCGCTCCATCGCCACCACCGTCTTCTTCATCAACATAGCTAGTGAACATCAGAGGCTTCTTCAAGGATATTCCAAGATCTTTCAAGGTTTTCATGACAAAAAGGCTCGCAGCAATACCACATTTGTCATCCCCAGCACCACGGCCATAAAGCCTTCCACTTTGAATGGCTCCTCCGAAAGGGTCAAATTTCCATGATTCAGGGTTTCCAACCAGCACAGTGTCCATGTGTGCAGCAAGCATTACACCACCTGATTTTCCTTCCTCATATTGAACGCTGACATTAGGACGATTTTCCAGACCTCTTCCTGCAAGATAATCTTTGTGATTCTTGATATTAGGAACAGAATCTGGAGAATAAATCTGAGGCTTGAATCCATTTGCTTCAAGCCATTGGGCAACATAAAGCTGACCCTCTTTCTCATTGCCATAAGCATCGAAATTCTGCGTATCGATTCTGACCAAGCCAGAAAGAATTGAAAATAGTTCATCCCTGTTCAGATCAACATAGGCAATAGCCTTATCAAAAATATTCATACGCAGTTTTCTTTCATCTCTCATTTTTTGGACAGCATCCAGAACTCATTATTTATTAAAACATGAGAATCATCTGTTGTATCTAGAAAAACTTTTAATCCTTCTAGATTATTCCATTCTGAGCTGTGATTATTACAGGAATCGAATCCATTCCTTCATTCCAGATCTGCCCTTCTGTTCCAATAGCTTCACTTGATGACATGCTTATTCTCAATGAACCGTTTTCCTCGAATGACAGGCTTTTTATCACGGTTGAGCAATGCTTCTTTTCAATCTGAAGACACTGGCTCAATTTCTTATTACAGAGATTATACCTTGAAAGCCTCTTTGCAGCCTCTGTGTACAAATAGTTCAGTTCTGAATCTCTAAGAGTTGCAATCCGCTCTTCATGAGTTCCACCATTTCCATAGAATCCGCTATCTATGCCCCGCCTTACCTGCTTTACCAGCAGCTGAATTGACTCCTCCAGTAAAGGTTCCGGCGATTCATCCCAGAAAGGGGTATGTCCCCAAAGATAATCAGTATTAGAAACATATTCAGTGCTCTTGCGGTTTTTCCGATCTAGAACACAATCGCAGAGCCAAAGCCCAGGATGACTTTCATCTTCCTGCATGAAGAATCCCGCATGGCCGAATGGCTTCATCGGCGGAATCGGAGCGAACTTCCCTGGGACATCAAACCAAGCAGCATCAAAAGGAAGAAGGTACGTTATGAACTGAATTCCCCTATCAATGTAGTATTTTAGAGCACCTGAGGTTATCTCTCCGAAGTGAGGATGAGCCCAACAAGTATTCTTCACTCCCAAAGCCTTTTCATAATAGTCCCACAGAGCAAAATTCAGCCGCAAGTCTTTTTCAGACAGTGGTCTCCCCTCTGGATGGTTGAAGCAGAATGATTCATTGTATCGAATTCCATGAAAATTGACTTCGGCTTCTCCACTTGAGCATTTTCTCTGCAGAAAGTGCTTGCCCATATTTGTATCCTCATGTGAAACTTCATCTATGGTAGCAGTAAAAATCTGAATAGTAGGAAGCCATCCCGCATTGTTCATCATGTCGATGTATCTGAAATGGTTGATTGAACCAGAACAATCATCGACCATCAATCCGGCATAATGAGGCATAGACCAGGTAAAGAAAGGCTTGCGTGCAGTCCAGATGATTGACCGTGTAAACAAATCATCTGCGCCGCAAGCATGACCAACAGCATCCATGCAGAACAAATCAGATGAGAAAGGGAAAACTGTAAGTCTTCCTTTTCCAATGTTCTTGCAAAGAACAAGAGAATCCCCGTATTCGTTCTCAAGAATAGCTTCTTTTCCAATTTCCGTAATTCCGAAGCACTGGATTCCCAAATCGCTTTTTACAACTTCTCCATTGTCTCTCAGCCAGGTGATGAAATGGCCGTTACTTTTGGTTATCAAAGAAGAAAACGTAGGCCTGAGATTCCCAATAGTGCAATTCTCTAGAAACTGCGAAGGGAAGCCATCAGAATTATTCTCGTAACAGAGAAGCCCCAGTCCGTCATCCGCTACGGCAGAAAAGAGCTTGTCAGACAAAGAGGCCGGCAATGAAGCCATGACTCCGCTTTGTGGTACGAAAATCAATGGAAGACGAGAAACCTCATCCCACTTGGCTTCAAGCTGATCTTTTGTGAATACCCTGAATGGAATTCCAAAATGAACCAATGCATTGAATATTGATTCCTGCAACCGGTCAAATCTGCAATTCCGATCTTCGGGAAGCAGAATCGCTATTGCACCATTACCTTCCGTTTCTTTGAAAACCCGCATTCTCAAATCTCCAAGAAAGAAGCTCCTATGCATGCACTGTTATCGCTGTCTGTCATATAGTACACAATCAGCACACGGCTGTCCGAAAGCTTCACTGCACTAGTATAACCCAAATCATCTGCACCTGCACCCGCCAATCTTAGCATTTTCACTTCATTTTTAGAAATAAGCGGTTTTTCAGCATCTGTTATAAACCACTCTATTCCCTTAGGATCCTTTCGTTGTCCGTATGTAAAAAGCACTTTTGTACTGTCAATATTGAGAACATTGACCGGATTAGGGCAAAACAAATCCGTTTCTTCGGGAATGGTCCATGTTCTGCCGTTGTCAAAAGAATGGCTTATATGCAGGTTGCAGTATGTTTCATCGAACGGATATTTGAAGAAATCCAGCTGCGTGCGCATAAGAATATCAATCCTCCCAGAAGGAGCCCGATAGATGAACGGTTCGACAAAATGATGATCTGCAACCGCAGGGACTTCTCCAAGATAATGCCAGCTCTTGCCTTCATCATTTGAAGCGGCAACCAATGATTGGGAAAGATCCCCATATTTCTTTGTTGCGTACAAAGGCGCAAGCAAAGTTCCATCCATAAGTTCAATGACGTTTCCACGCATAGCCGCCGGTCCTTGGAAGCAATCAGGCTTGATGGGGAAAGGACCATTCCAAGTCTTTCCGTTGTCTTCCGAGCGAATGCACATCGTTCCTACATGCACGGAAGCCCATTTATCGAATACAATTCTCCCATAGTAGTCGAATGAAGGTCCAAGGAGTTCTTTATCTTCTTTCGGCACAACCTTCCATCGGAAAAAAGTGCAGATCAGAGTTCCATCGGAAAGGCACACAATGCAAGGGTCCTGCTCTCCCATCTCATCGTTGTAGATTACCTCAGGTTCAGTCCAGCTTTCCCCATTGTCATATGAAGTAATCATCGCAACGCAGGAAGAAGGATCAACATGTGTTCTTTTTCCGAATTCCTGCTGCCGGTCTATTGCTTGCCTGTAAACAAGAACAAGTTTTCCATCAGCAGCTCTTGTTACGCTTGGAAAAGTATTATACATTTTATCTTTTACTAGCGTTCGATTAACAATGCCATGCATACAAATTGCACTCCCTTAATCAAAAATCGGCCAGAGCCTCTTCAGCTCCGGCCTTCATTTTAGTATTTCACTTGCTTCTATTTCAATGCATCAAGTTCTGCTTGCGATCTTGTCTGCATTGCCTTAATCGTCTGATCTATAGTCTGTTCTCCGAAGTAGTACAGCTCACGCTCCTGATCAAAGATATCCTTGATTACAGCAAGACCTTCAGGATTGATCATGGAATCGATTCCATAGTAAGTGGATATAGGCTGTGTCCAACCGCCCATTACCTTGGTGACGAATTCTTCATCATATCCAAGACTGTGCTTTGCTCCGTCCTTATCAACGTAATACACGAACTTCTGCATGAACTCATCGACATCCTGATGTCTATATGAGGAAAGAGTTCCGAACTTTGACCATTCTTCGCAGATCATGAACCTTGAAAGAAGAGCTCCACCTTCCGGATTCTTCGCAGTGTTTGGTACAGCAAAGTAATAGTCCAGATCAGTTGAGTTGAGGTTGTTCGGAGTGTTCTTGTCTCCCCTAGGAATATTGACAACGCCAATATTGAAGTTCAGCAACTTGTCGCCATCTGTTGAACCGAACTTGTTGTTGAGGAACCATGTCGCTGACCACCAGTTGGAGAGAAGCATTGCAGCCTGTCCTTTTGAGAAAGGCATTCTTCCGCCAATCTGCTCGGCTTGGAACGTTGCAAGAGAAATAATCGTTTGATCAACATTTTGCATTCTATTCCACAGTTCAAGAGCCGATTTGAGTCTAGGATCATCCATATTGGCTGTATTGGCATCCTTGAACGGAGTCCATCCAAGCATCTGTGCTGGAAGAGTATCAATGTCATATCCCCAGCTCATGTGAACGTTAGCTCCATAAACCTTGCTGGCTCCTGTTCCTGTTGTTAGCTTCTTTGCAATAGCCTCGAAATCATCCCAAGTCCAGTCGTCTGTCGGATATGCAATTCCAGCAGCATCGAACATATCCTTGTTATAGAATACATAGAATCCGCCCTTAGTATAAGGAAGGCCATAAAGCTCACCATCAACATATGCATTTTTGATGCCAGGTCCGAATGCATCCTGTAGATCAAATCCATCCTTAGTCACATAAGACTCAATTGGAAGGAACATACCTTGTTTTGCACGCTGATTGTATTCGACCTGGTCCATTGCAAGAGCCATGTCAACGCGTTCGCCTGAAGCAATCATTGTATCGAACCTAACCAGATAATCATCACTGCCTAGATCGATATACTCCACTTCATACTGCGGATATGCTGCTTCAAAATCAGCTTTGATCCGATCGGCTTTGCTTTCTGATAGATATCCATAAGCTGTCCATACGATCTTCTGCTTTGCACCGTCTGCCGGAGCTGCCTCCTTTGCTCCTGCTGCAAAAGCAGAAGTGCAAACTGCGAACAACAGAACCAAACTCAAAACCAATGCTGTTAGTTTTTTCATTTTTTCCTCCATTTTTATATCATCCCTTCAAACCACTTGAAGTAATGTCCTCGATAAAGAATCTCTGCAATCCGATGAAAAGAATTAGAACAGGCACTGTCATCGAAACACTGGCTGCCATGATAGCCGTATAGTTAGTCTGGTACTCATCGGTAAAGAACTTGATTGCAAGCGGCAATGTATAAAGCTTTGTGGAATGAATATATAGCAGAGGACCTTCGTAGAAGTTCCAAGACCACACAAAGTACAGAAACACAAGAACGGACACGCCCGCCTGGGCTAAAGGCAAAGCAATATCCTTGAACATCCGCAGATAGCCAGCACCGTCGATTCTCGCCGAATCAAGCATCTCATCAGGAACTTTTTGGAAATACTGCCTCATCAAGAACGTGCCGAAAGGCTGTCCTAAAAAGAAGGGAAGCCAAATCGCTATGTGTGTATCAAGGATTCCAAGCCATTTGAAGATCATGAAAGTCGGCAACATAGTTATCTGCGATGGAATCATCATGGTCGAAAGCTTTGCAAGGAAAAGTCCATTCCTGCCCCTGAAGCGAATCTTTGCATATGCAAAACCACCTAAAGTGCATGAAATAAATGTTCCAAGAACAGACAACGCTGTTGTTTTGATCGAGTTCATGAAAAAACGAAGGAAATCTACTTCTTCTCCGCCCCATACTTTCTTGTATCCAGAAAAATCGAATTTGTCTGGAATCCATTTGATCGGATAATCAAACATGGAAAAGGAATCCTTGAAAGAACTTGAAATCATCCAAAGAAATGGAAGCAGCATTGTAAAGGAAACAATCGCCATAATTACTGTTAGAAAAATCTTTACAGCCAATTTTTTTCTTTTATAGCCCTCATTATTCATATGCTGTCACCTAGAAATCCTTTTTCTTTTCCACATAGAAGCGAATTATCGTGAAAACCATCAGAATCAACAGCAAAACCCATGAGATAGCTGATGCATACCCCATCCGGCTTTTCCTGAATGCTACATAATAAATGTAATAACCAATATTGTACGTTGAAGTGCCTGGGCCACCTTCAGTCATTATCTGAATCAAGGACCAATCCTTGAAATTGTTCATAACAGACAGAATCGTCAACATGAATGTAGTTGGAGAAAGCAGTGGAATGGTAATCTTGAAGAACTGCTTGACTCCAGACGCCCCATCCATTGTTGCGCTTTCATAGAGCTGCTTCGGGATTCCTTGAAGTGCAGCAAGATACAGAAGCGAATAGTATCCAACGCTTTTCCATATCATAAGCAATCCTATGCAAGGCTTAGCCCAAACAGTGCTGATAAGCCATTGCGGCGGATTATCCACACCTAATGCCATAAGCAACTGATTCACTGGACCCATCCTTGGATTGAAAAGAGTAAACCACACCACTGAAACAGCTACGGTGCTTGTGATATTCGGCAGATAAAGAATCGTGCGGAACCCTTTCTTGAAGAAGATCTTGTCATTCATGAGAAATGCAAAGATCATAGCAAGGAAAATTGTCACAGGAACAACAAGAAGAAACCACAAGTTGTTTATTACTGAAGCTTGGAACCATTTATCAGAAAAGAGGTCGATGTAGTTTTTCAATCCAACCCATTTGACAGCAGAAAGCTTTTTTATCAAGCTCCAGTCGGTAAAGCTCATGAGAAAAGAAAAAACCACAGCAAACATAGTAAACACTAGAAAGCCGACTAGATTCGGCAGGATGAACAGGTAGCCTGCAATATCCTCTTTCAACTGTTTTCTACGTTTGAGTTTTCTCTTCTCTAATTCAATTGAAGTCAACTTCGTTCTCATCTGAATTCCTTTACATAATTTTAACACGGTGAATTAAAACTGAATACTAGAAGAAACTTAGAATAAACTGTAAAAAACAATCATCTATCCATAAATATGCTTTCTGAAATATTACCCCAACACCCAAGAAATTCACTATAGAGCAAACTAGACAAATATTCAAAAAACCTCAAATTCAAAAGGAAAAAGCAGAAAACAATGGCAAAATATCAATTTTGGGATAATAATGAACTAGAATATGAAAAAGCTAATTAGTACTACAAAAGAATTGAACCGAGAGCCTATTTCGCTCAAAGATCTGACAGTGCTTGATAAGATCAGGCATCTATTCTATGAAACTACAGGGCTTGTCCTTTCATTCTTCTATTCGGGCACAAATTCCTATGACTTCTATCCTCAGAGCAAGAAAAACAAATACTGTTTGATGATTCAAAAATTGCTTGGTGTTGACCAATGCATAAAATGCGACAACGAGGCTCTTTCCAAGGCCTGCAGCAGCGGCGAATTCTGCATTTACCGTTGTCATGCGGGACTGATAAATGCAGCAGTTCCTCTATCATTCAACGGAGAAGTCATTGGAGGTATCTACACAGGTCAAATCATTACCGAAAAGAATATCTCTAAAGCACAATTCTTCGAGCTGATTGATAAGCTTGACCTCTCTTTGGATGACAAAGAAAAGCTTTATCCTCTGTTTAAGCAGGTCGACTTCTTCGATCGAGAAAAGCTTCTGATGGCCGTTCAGCTGGTTAAGCTTATGGCAGGATACATCATATCTATAGAAAACGAACATTCACTTCAGAAGCAGATTTTCGAAAACGAAGAGAAGCTACTGCAATATGAAAACGAAAAGGTCAAGCTTCAGAACAACCTTCAGAACCTTACTATCCAGATTCTCAAGGACAAGGTCAACAAACGTTCTGGAGAAGAATTGGAATCTCATTCCGCTATAGGGCAAAGAGAACAGATGATCCAGCGTGCCCAGGAACTTATGCAACAGAATTATGCTCATCCACTGACTTGTTCTGATGTAGCATCGGCAGTATGCCTTTCTCCTAACTATTTCGGAACATTGTTCGGAGAAGTAACAGGACTGAGCTTCAAAGGTTACCTGAATCAAATTAGAATAATGGAAAGCAAAAAGCTTCTCTCTGAAACAAGCATCCCAATTAAGCAAATATTTACTATGGTCGGGTTCGATGATTACAACTATTTCAATCGTGTATTCAGAAAAAATGTCGGAATTCCACCAGCAGCTTTCCGAAAACAGGTTATAAATGAAGCAAATCAAGCTGAATGAATCTTCCTTACATCAACTCCTAAGTTTTGAGTTTCTCACCCTATTGAGGTTTTACAGAACACTAAAGTTGAAGAGTAAAGATACCAAATTTTGCGAAACTCCTTTTTGGGGAGGTAGATTAAGAGTTCGTCTATTTTTCAGGAATCCTGATATATCAATACCATAAGCAAGCTTGCTTTCGGAAGTTTTTGTCGATTCCGTCATAACCGACCTCTGTTCTGCCTTGTTCTGGATATGAAGCTTTCAAGCCATTACCGTCAGATCATTCTGTCGCTTGCATGGCCTCGTTCATCGCACCTGAGCTTTCAATATCCTCTCCCAGTTGTTGATTGAAGACAGCACCAGATCGGATGCTCCCTTGCTGTCCTTGCGCTGCATCATTTCGTAAAGGGCTCTGAAGAAGGCTCTGTACTCCGGCAGGAAACCGCCCATGTTCAGTATGCTTCGATATGAGGAGACGTATCCGACCTTGAATGTCGCAATCATAAGCGCATGAATTATGTCATTCGATGCAATAGCGATTTCATGATGGAATTCATAGGCGAGATTGCTCAATTCATCGTTGCTGTTCTCAATTTCCATCCGGCCAAGAAGCAGCGACATGTTTTCAAGATTCTCATCCTTGCGGCTTTCACAGGCATCTGCAGTAACCTTGACCTCATAGGTCTTTCGGAAATCAACAAGGGATTCAAGGATGTTCTCCTGATAGTAGTCCTTGTTGTATTCAAGGATGCTGTTCAGTGTAGCCATGCTGCCCTCTCTGATGTAATCAGCAATGAAGACTCCCTTGCGCGGAACAATGCGGACAAAGCCCTTTTCACAAAGCCGCCTGATTCCGCCGTTCACAACTGCAGTGCTGACTTTCATTTTCTGTGCAAGTTCACGTTCCGGCGGCAGCTTCTCCCCTATGGAAAGCTCATTTGATAGAATCATCCGCTGCATTTCCTTAATGAAAAGGTCTGTTAATGATGGCGATACCAGTTCTTTGAAATCCATAGCCGTCTATCTCCTTTCCTTCGCTGATTCTGTTTATA
>JALNXV010000265.1 GCA_023230175.1 Candidatus Cloacimonadota bacterium | reverse complement strand
GGAGGAGAAGGCGCTCACCGTTGACGTGATGGAGGAAGAGGAATCCTGAACTTCCTATAGTTTTTCCCACTCAAACCTGAAATTCCAAAACAAAATCTGAAATAAAGCTTGGAATTGTATCGACTTCCGAGCTTTTTTTGTTGCATTTTCCCCTCTGATTTGCTATTCTGTTTGAGTAGCAATTGTTACTTGTTACAGGGGGTGAAAAATGTATTTTGATTTCCTGGTGAGGATACCGGATGTACCGGGGAAAATCGTCCGCAAGAGGATCAAGGAAACTGTCTACATCGACTATGAGTATGACCGTTCCTATGATGCCGTGAGGAAGTTCAACATTCCCAAGAGAACCACCATCGGGAAGCAGTCCGGTGATAACGCTTCCATGATGTATCCCAACCAGAACTATCTCAGGTACTTCCCTGATGTCGAGCTCCCTCAGGAAAAGGCAGGCTTCGAGAGAAGCAGCTGCCTGAGGATCGGCCCTTACCTGGTCATCAGGAAAATCATCGCGGACTATGGCCTCGAGGAGATGATCGGCAGGCTTTTCGGAAAGGACGGGGGTTTTTTGTTTGACCTAGCAGCCTACTCGATCATCTGCGAGAACAATGCCGGCCAGTACTATCCCGACTACGCATTCAACCATCCCCTGCTCACCGAAGGCATGAGGGTCTACAGCGACTCAAAGGTTTCCTCGTTCCTTTCCTCCATCACCGATGACCACACCTCCTCGTTTCTCAATGGGTGGAACTGCAAGAGGAACCACAGGGAGCGGATCTATATTTCCTATGACTCCACAAACAAGAACTGCCAGAGTGGTGACATTTCCATCGTTGAGTTCGGCCATGCAAAGGAGGAAAAGGGTCTTCCTGTCTTCAACTATGCCATTGCCTATGACAAGACCAACCGGGAACCCCTGTTCTATGAGGAGTATCCCGGCAGTATCGTCGACGTTTCCCAGTTGCAGTTCATGCTGGAAAAAGCCAGGGCTTACGGGTACAGGAATGTAGGCTTTATCTTGGACCGGGGCTATTTCAGCAAAGGCAACATCGAGTACATGGACAATTGCGGCTATGACTTTGTCATCATGGTCAAGGGAATGGCATCCCTTGTCAGCAATCTCGTCACGGAGAACAAAGGCTCGTTCGAGAGCAACAGGGACTGCTCGATAAGGTCCCACAAGGTCTACGCCAAGACCGTGGGTACAAGGCTGTATGCCTCGGACAAGCAGGACAGGTACTTCCATATCTACTACAGCAGTGCAAAGGACAGCGCCGAAAAGGAAGAGGTCGAGACCAAGGTCGACCGCATGGCAAAACTCATTTCCACCTATGAAAGGAAACAGGCAACGTTCCCCCTTTCCTTCCACGACTACTTCGACCTTGTCTACGACGAGAAGAAAAACCTGTTCCTGTTCGGAAAGGAAAGGGCGGATGTAATCGAGAGGGAACTCAGCCTGTGCGGCTACTTTGTCATCGTCACCTCCGCAAAGATGAGTGCAAAGGAAGCGCTGGACCTCTACAAAAGCAGGGACCAGAGCGAGAAGCTTTTCAGGGGAGACAAGTCCTACCTTGGCAACAGGAGTATCCGTGTTTGTTCGGATGAGTCTGTTTCCGGGAAGATCTTCATTGAGTTTATTGCCCTCATCATCCGGAACAGGATGTACTGCCAACTGAAG
The DNA here is from genome assembly GCA_023230175.1 of Candidatus Cloacimonadota bacterium. Taxonomy (GTDB): domain Bacteria; phylum Cloacimonadota; class Cloacimonadia; order Cloacimonadales; family WRIO01; genus JALNXV01. The sequence continues at coordinate 3,506 of JALNXV010000265.1, read as the reverse complement.
GATGCGATGGAAGAGTATGTGGCAAAGCCGAACTACATGACGGTCCCCGCTGCAGTCAAGGAACTGGAAAAGATAGAGATGATCAGGCAGATGGATGGCATCTATCGCCTTGACCATGCGGTCACGGCAAGGCAGAAAAACCTGCTCAAGGCCTTTGGCCTCGATGCAAACCATGTAAGGGAAAAAGCCGTTGACCTGGGTAAAACCCTGGTAAAGACAAAACCGGACACAACAACTGGGGAGGAAGAATATGGCACGGACTAAATCCATGGCAACCATTGAAAACGAGATTGCAGAGGCGAAGGAAGTTGTACTCAAAACCAAAGCCAAACATGAGGCTGCCATTGCCAACCTGGAGGCAGTCATGGCAAGGAAGGATGAACTTGTTGCCAAGGATTTATTGGATGCTTTCCAAAAGAGTGGCAAGTCCTATGATGCTGTGATGAGGTTCCTTAAAGAAGGCTCAAGGAAGTGAGAAACTGCCCAAATTAGGTTTGAGTGGGAAAATTTCAGGAAGTTCAGGTTTATTAGTCTAAAAGAATGTGTGAATTCCTTGTCTCAATTCTATTATCCGTCTAAAAGAATCTGCAATTCCTAAATCACTTCAATCTAAGATTATTTGTCACTCAACACCTGCGCTGAAAGCCAATGTGCAGTCTGTGGTGGATGGCGATATGGATGAAAGGCTTGCAGCGGTCGATAAGGCTCTCCGCGACAAGCAGGCAGAACTTCTCGAAGCCGGAAAAGACCAGGCGAAGATCGACGAAATCGGAGATGCCATCGTTGCGCTGCGTGAGGAACGACAGAATATCCTTACCGAGGCCGCTATGAACACGGAACTGATCGAAAGACTTGACGATCTTGCGACCTTCCTGGATGAGCAGACCGAAGCCATTACGGAGTATTCCGAGGCGATGGTCAGACGGTTGATTGCCAAGATCACAGTGTACGATGAGAAATTGACCGTGGAGTTCAAGTCCGGGTTGGAGATCGATGTGGATGCATAACAGCATAAAGTTATAGAGGCATCTCGCTCCGGCGGGGTGTTATTTATGTGTAAGTTAGTTTTGCAAAACTCAAAATGTGCAGATATTACTCATTCTGTATTGTAAAACCCCATTTTGTATGGTAAAATATATCATATTGATGAGTTTGTTTTCGGAGGTGATAGGTACATGGATGAAGAAAAAAAGAATGAATTAATTGCAAATATGACCGATAACCTTCCTACTCTTAGAAAGAAAATGGGAATTACCCAGGAGGGCTTGGCGGAGAAAATCGGTGTAAGCCGAAGCACGATTGCAACGATAGAAAGAAAAAAGAAAACAATGACCTGGAATATGTTTCTATCGCTTGTGCTGATTTTTACTAAAAACAGGGAAACAGATAAGTTGCTCTCTGTTATGGGAATTTACACAGATGAGCTGAATGAATTTATCAAGAATGATGGATCGGCAACTATATAGGATAGGAGAATGATAGATGAAAACAGAGAAGATTATTATTGATGTGAATGCTCACATCACAAACATCGCATGTACGGTAGGGGCTGATGGAGATGCTTCAAAGGCTCTGATATCGTTTGACAATCTCGGATACGGTGTAATTACTGCCGTAAAGTTCAATGCAAGGGGCTTTAACTCTTTTGGTGATGTTGTTCAGATTGGAGGAAAGGATAAGTTCTTTCTTATAATCCAAGACATCAGCATTGAGAAAAATTCAACAGCGAAGGATCTTAAGGCAAAATTACCGAATGGTGATATTCGTCGTCTTGAACTGGAGGAATGTCAGATCTGCTATGCAGATGGTTCTGTGACAGGTTATGCCGGTAAAGATAACAGAGAGTTTGATGTTGATGTATTTGAGGAATATGGTGCTGATAAAGAATCTGTAGATGCTATAAGGGACGTCGTATCTACCGATGCTAAATACAAACCGCAGGATTTTGAGAACGGATGGCTGTGTAGTTGCGGAAGATGGAACGCAGCTGAACACAGTGATTGCTCAAAGTGCGGGGTAAAGAAGCAGACAATATTTCAAATTACGGATGCTGATTTCATCACCGATTTGATTGCCAAGCACCGTAAGAATGAGGAAGACCGACAGGAAAAGGCACGTCAGGAAGCTAAAGAAAAAGAGAAGGCTACGCGGAGTAGAAATATTAAAATCGGGATTGGTGTCGTTATTGGTATAGTTCTCGCTATTTTTATTGGTCGTGCTGCAGTTTTATCCGGTCGCACAACGTATTCATCTGAGGCGGAAATGAAATCTGCTCTTCAGGGAACTTATACGTACTATAATGCTTCCGGAAAAGCAAGTAGGCAAATTGTGATTGATGGGGATACTGCCATATATAAGTGGAGTTATAGCGGCTCCACGGATATGGACTCGTCTATAACATGGGACTACAAAAACGGCAAAATTCATACCTTTGAGGATTTGATTGTAACCAATCAAGGATACCTAAAAGAAGGTAGTGATATCTATGAAAAAGGCGGTTATATGTCTACATCAGACAGTTCGTATTCCTCATCATACAGCTATGAGAGCGGATATAGTGTTTTGAAAATAACTGTGGATAGTGTCACAAATAACTCCGGTTACACAATTTGCACGGGTAGTGTGAAAAATAATGGAACAAAGACTTATAAATTTATCGAAGTTAAGGGATCGTTTAAGGATTCCAGTGGTAATGTAGTTGATACTGATTGGACATATGCGGCTGGTTCAGAGGGATTGGCTCCTGGCGAATCTACGACTTTTAGATTGTCTGTTACCAAAAACTCAAAGATAACTTCTTGCTCAGTGAGTTTGTTGGATTATGATTGATGGAGGTGGATTGTATGTTTTGCTTAAAATGCGGAGAAGCGATACCAGATGGAAGCGCTGTTTGCCCTCATTGTGGTGCTAATTTGATTGAAGAAGAAAAAGAGCAGGCGATTGTTTATGCATCACAGAAAGAATCAGAAGAGGTAAGCGAACAGCCGAAGACGCATAAAAAGATTCCTAGGGGTGTATTAGTAGGTATTGCAACAATTGTGTGCGTCATTGCCATCGTCTTTATTGTAAATGGCATCAATCAGGCAAACCTAAAAAAGGCGTTAGTTAAGGAGTGGTATGATGTTGATGGCTCTATAATCAAGGTGCTTGCTATAGATGATGATGAAATGGAGTATCGCCTTGAAACAGGGTATCGATGGATGGACACTTCACTCGGAACTTATGACTGGAAACCGTTTAGCGGAAATAAGATAAAAATAAAACGTTTTGGCGACAAGTATGAAACCTTTACTGTAGAACTTAATGACGATAAAGATGTGTTGAAGATTTCGCCTGCAATTACAAGCACAGATTCAAGCGAAACTTGGTATCACTTAGATTAATTAATACTTTCCCAACGAGTGAGACTATATTTTGACTTTCTTAGGTCTTCCAGGCTTCTTTTTAGGGGGTTTTTGAGGTGCATCGAGAAGTGCGAGTGAGGTCAGTATCTTCTCGTGCGATGG
>JALNXV010000264.1 GCA_023230175.1 Candidatus Cloacimonadota bacterium | reverse complement strand
GATTATGATGGATAATACAAATAATTTAAAAGGACACAGAGAACGTTTACGAAACAGATTTTTTGAAGTAGGATTAGATGGTTTTGAGCCTCACGAAGTATTGGAATTATTATTGTTTAATATATACGTTCAAAGAGATACAAAAGCACTTTCAAAAAAGGTTTTAGAACATTTTAAAAATGATTTACATAAAGTTTTAACGGCAAGTAATGATGAGCTGTGTTCTGCAGGACTTACACCCTCTGCAGCATCACTTATTAAACTTACAAGAGAAGTTTTTGTCTATCAAATGAAAAGAAATCTTGTCAAACAAAAGAATATTAGCTCAAGTAATGATGCGATTAATTTTTTAAAGGCATACTATAAAGGTTTACCTAATGAAGAATTTTGCGTAATTTATCTTAATAATAGGAATAAAATTTTAGATATTAAATCTGAATTTCAAGGGACCTTTAATGAATCTCGTGTCTATATTAGAGAATTAATTAAGCATTGCTTAAAATATAACGCAGCATCTATTATTGTTTCTCATAATCATCCCTCCGGACATTTACAACCGTCTTCAGAAGATATAAATATTACAAAAAAGATTAAAATGGCATTAGAGTTATTTGATATTAGGTTGTTAGACCATATCTTGATTGGAGATAAAGAATCTTTTTCCTTTATGGAAAATGGATTATTATAAGAGAAGCTGTAGAATAATAGCTGATATTATTAAAAGCCTTAACAGATATTAATGGCGGAGAGTCTGGGATTTGAACCCAGGGTTCCCTTGCAGAAACAACAGTTTTCGAGACTGCCCCGTTCAACCACTCCGGCAACTCTCCAATATAAAAAAGCATAGCCTGAGCTATGCTTTAAATTTATTAAAATTTAGGCTGTACTTTTTTTCTTTTTACTTTCAAAAACATAAGTAGGGTCTTTCTTTTCACCTGTTATGTAATCTCCGGTAATTAAGCATTGTTTAAGATTATCAATTTCCGGTATTTCAAACATAATGTTTGCCATTTTCTTTTCTAAGATTGCTCTTAATCCTCTTGCTCCTGTTTTTTGAGAGATAGCTATAGTTGCTATTTCTTTGAGAGCTTCGGGAGTAAATTCTAATTCTACCTCATCCATTTTTAGTAATTTTTGATATTGTTTATAAAGAGAATTTTTAGGTTTTGTTAAGATGTCAATTAAGGCTGATTCTGATAATTCTGTTAAAGGAGAGATTATTGGTAATCTGCCGACTAATTCAGGAATAAGTCCAAATTTAACTAAATCTGCAGGGATTACATTTTGAAATTCATTAGTATTAACGTTTTTAGAAGCTTCAGTTTCAAAGCCGATTACTTTTTGATTTAATCTACGTTCAATTATCTTTTCAAGACCACAGAAAGCTCCTCCCACAATAAAGAGAATATTAGTGGTATCAACCTCTATAAAGTCTTGATGAGGATGTTTCCTTCCACCTTTTGGAGGGACATTTACTTTTGTGCCTTCAAGGATTTTTAATAAGGCTTGCTGAACACCTTCACCGGAAACATCTCTTGTTATTGATGAGTTTTCAGACTTTCTGGCAATTTTATCGATTTCATCAACGTAAACGATTCCTTTTTCTGCTTTCGCTACGTCGTAATTTGCATTTTGAAGTAATCTAACTAAAATATTTTCAACATCTTCGCCAACATAACCGGCTTCGGTTAATGTTGTAGCATCAGCAATTGCAAAAGGAACTTTTAGCATTCTTGCTAAGGTTTGAGCAATTAATGTTTTACCGGAGCCTGTCGGACCAAGCATAAGAATATTACTTTTTTCTACATCAATTCCGTCACTTGAGTCTTGTTTAAATATTCTCTTATAATGATTATAAACAGCAACTGAAATAATAAGTTTTGCATTATCTTGATCAACTACATATTGATCAAGGTACTCTTTTATTTCTCTTGGTGTAGGTAAAGAAAAGTTTTCAAATGATTTTTCTTTTTTGCCTGTTTCTATTATATTGTAACACATAGAAATGCAATCATCACAAATATTTCCGGCAATACCTTTTATCATATGTCTGGTTTCAGATTCCGGTCTCCCGCAAAATGAACAATGTAGAGTGTTATATTTATTCATAAGAGCCGCCTTAAATTCTTTTATCTATAACATCGTCAATAATGCCATAATCTTTAGCTTGATCTGCACTCATAAAAAAATTTCTGTCTGTATCTTTTAAGATTTGTTTAATGTCTTTTTTTGTATGTTTATGAAGTAAGTTATTCATTTTTTCTTTTAAGAATAGGATTTCTTTAGCTTGAATTTCAATATCTGTAGCTTGACCTTGTGCCCCGCCTAAGGGTTGATGGATCATAATTCTACTATTAGGCAAAGCATATCTTTTGCCTTCCTCTCCTGAGGCTAACAGCCATGCCGCCATACTTGCTGCTTGGCCGATACAGATAGTGCTTACTTTGCATTTAATGTATTGCATTGTGTCATAAATTGCCAGACCTGCCGTTATTGAACCTCCGGGACTATTAATATACATATAAATGTCTTTATCAGGTGATTCAGCCTCTAAATGTAATAACTGTGCAACTGTGATGTTGGCTACATTATCATCTATGGCTGTGCCTAAAAATATTATTCTATCATTAAGTAAACGGGAGTATAAATCATAAGCTCTTTCTCCGCGACCAACTTGTTCAACGACCATTGGAATATATGCCATAATTTTTTTCCTTTTAATTATTTAAAAAATTTATTCCTCATTATTGTCAGGAATCACTTCAAATTCTGTTTCTTCATTATTAGAAACTTCTGTTTCTTGTTTTGTTTCTTGTTTTTTCGGTTTGCTGATTTTACAAAGAGGTTTGATGAAATCTATAATCTTTTCTACAAGTAAATCTTCTTTAATGTAGTTTAAGTGGTTAACATATTTTGTTTTAAATTCGTCAGCACTGAGTTTGAATTGTTCAGCAAGTTGTATAATTTTAGTCTCAATATCTTCTTCTGTTACTTCAATGTTATTGTCTTTGGCAATTTTGTCATAGCTTAAGTCCCATATAATATTAGGGATTTGGTGCTCAGCAATTTTTAAGTAGAAATCATCTCCAAATTCAGGTAATTCATTAATACCTTGCATATTACCTAATTGTTGTCTTACTGATTGTTGACCAACTCTAATGAGGTAAGATTGAGGGATTTTCATATTTTCTTTATTTTTATTTCCAAAAGCGTTGATTATAGCAAATGTAAGGTTACTCTTATTTTGTTGCTCAATATTTTTAAGTAATTCATCTTTCACACTCTGTTTCATACCTTCAATGCTGTCATAATTTAAAGCTTTGGCAAGCTCTTCGGTAAGTTCCGGAACAATTGATTTAAAGGCATCAATTACTTGATATTGAACTCCATCAACATCAAATTCGCTGTTTATTTTTAATCCCAACACATCGTTTGTTTTGATATTTAAATCTTTTAGAATGGAATTATCTTCGGCAACAACTATTTCAGAATATTCAGTGTCATGTTCTTTATCTAGTAGATAAATAGTATTATTAAGTTGAATTTCATCATTTTCATCAAAAGGAACAATTTCAGTATTATCGTTAAGTATATCGTTGATAGCTTGTTCGAGTATAGTATCGTTAAATTCTGTAGGTTCAAACTCTACTTCCAGGTCTTTATAATCATATTCAAAATCTACAGGAAGGCATTCAAATTTAAATTTAAAGGTTACTTCATTTGATTCTTCAAAAATAATATCTTCGAGAGAGCCTGCATCAATAGGCTCACTTTTTGTTTCTTCTAATGCGTTTTTGTAGTAGATATTACCAAACTCTTCAATATAAAATTCTTTAATATTTGGTCCATATAATCTTTCTATAGTTGAAAGGGGAGCTTTTCCTTTTCTGAAACCATCGATTTGTACTTTTTTAGAAAACTTTTTTAAAGCGTTTTGGTAATCTTTTTTATAAGTTTCTTCATCAATAGTAACAATAAGCTCTCTTGTGATTTGGTCAATTATTGATATTTCTGTTTTCATTTAGTCCTCTTTTTTTTTATTCTTTAGTTAAAAAAAATGGTACGAAAGAGGGGATTTGAACCCCTACGGGTCGCCCCACTGGATCCTAAGTCCAGCGCGTCTGCCAGTTCCGCCACTTTCGCATCTTTGTCAAATTATTAAATTGGTTTTTTATGTCAAGAAAATTAATCATAAGTTAAAAAAATGTCGGAGAGAACTCCGACATAGAGTTAAGTGATTTTATTTTAAATTTTCTTTAATTTTTTGAAATTTAGATAAAACTTCTTGATTTTTTGTTTGTCCTGCAGCGTAAATTATAAAATCTATGCTTAATGAAGACTGTGGATTTAATTCATACCATCTTTTTCCGTAAGTTATGACCTCTTCCCATTTTTGATTTCTGACTAAAATAGGTACTAAGATTTCATAATTTATTGCATCATTTTCTAATTCTACTAATTGTTTTAAAAGTGTCATTGCTTTTTCATCGTTTCTTAATATTTGGGAGATATTTGCCGCATTAGCAATAGCAGTAACGTTTTGTGGGTCTATTTTAATTGCTTTTTCGTAGTATTCTAAAGCTTTTTCGTTGTTTTCTAATTTTGTATTTACATAAGCTACAGACATATATCCGTTAGGATTATTTGGTTCAGCTTCAACAAATTTTAAATAAAATTCTTCTGCTTTTGCCCAGTTTTCAATTTCTTCAAATCCGATAGCAAGATTAATTAAGATTTGAGTATTTTCAGGGTCTGATTCAATAATTTTCATTGAATATTCCATTGATTTTTCTGCATCACCTTCTTTGTCGGCAATGGCAGCGAGCATTTGGTATGATTGAACACTATCGGGGGCTAATTCTAACAATTCGTTAAAGATATCTTTAGCTTTGTCAAGTTCTGATTCAGTATAATATTCTTGACCAATCTTGAAGATTCTTACCCAAATACTTTTCATTTTTAGTTGAGAATCATTTAAGATTGTTTCAAAATTATCATATTTTTCCCAGTCAGAAATTGATAAAATAGAATTAATTGCCTTTTGATAATATCCGTGTGCAGTTTCCATATAAGCTTTTTGTTTTAGACTGTCTTGTTCTGAAAATAAGAAATTTAAATCTGCTACATTCTTTAATGATTCAACGTGATTAGGCTCTTCTTCAATAACGATTAAGTATTGTTCGAGAGC
>JALNXV010000263.1 GCA_023230175.1 Candidatus Cloacimonadota bacterium | reverse complement strand
AGTCATCATCAAGGAATCCCGCCATATCTGCCGAATCATCCTTCAACTGATTGAGTTCATCAAAGCTGAACAGTTGTCCGAAATACTCGACGCAGTTCTTTCCTTCACGCTTCTTCGCACCATCATCCAGTGCTTCGTTTGTTTTGCGGTTCACAAGGGCGAATGGAGTTGTTGCTCCGGTGACCACAATTCCCGCTGAAAAATGAATGCTCGGATTTTCACAGCAATAAGTCTTGAATTGATTGTTCAAATCAGAGACAAGCCCCACCGCCTTGTTCCATGGGAGTATGATGAAGACATCATCTCCACCTGAGATTACAGTGTAGGCATCCTCATAGGAGTTTCTGAGCATCTCCCTAACATTCACATTGAAAAAATTGTGAAAGAGTCTCGAAAGCGCGACATACCTGGAAATCGAATACAGCTTGGAAGGCAGTCCGTCGATGAATATCTCTCCAAGATTATCCACATCAAGCTTCACATACGCCAGAAATGGCTTTCCTTTTCCGTCATCCGAAACTGCCCCTTCTGCAATCTCCGTGAAATCCTTATCCGGAGTATATGTATTCAGTCTCCAGAGAGGGAGGCTGTCCTCCACTGTCTTGAGAGAATAGCACAAGCGGTCGGACCTGGATCGATCACTGAGAACAACTGAGTAATTCTTCGTTATGCGTGAACCCTCTCCCGAGTCTTTCTCGAAACTGACAAAGCGGGAATCGGGAATCCTTGCACCGAGATCAATCTCGCTCCTGCAGGTAGTACAGAACTCTCCATCATCTGCTGTTCTGATTCCACACGCAGCACATCTGCCTCCAGCCATGTTCACATCATCAAGAACCCATTTACCATGGAGGTCTACATGAGAGAATTTCCTGGTTTTGCGAGCATTCAGACGTCTTGAGAGTTCAATCTGTGTCCTTGAGAAATTAGTTCGCCCTGTTTGTTCATCATATTCCATACTCAAGGCATTTGGACTAACACACATGGAGTAATCCGCAAGAACGGAGAGCGTGCCGAGATGCTCATGCAGGAAATAGGTCTCCTGCTCCTCCTGCATTCGGTCAAGCCGTTCCTCCAGCCCATCCGAGTCAGGCAAAATCAAGGTGAACTTACCACCCGCATCAATGATGTCGGTAAATGGTATGAGACCGATGACATCACTAATCTCAAGTCTACAGGCTGTGCTTACGGCACTGACAATGAAAGACCTTCCTCTGAAGACCTTCGCCGCATTAGGAAACGAGTCCTTGCTGCTCTGAAAGATGAAACTCTGAATCCCCGAGATATCAGCTGCAAACAGTCTAAATGGTTTTTCCCTGTTCTCCGAACATGATAGAGCTATGGCAAGTGCCATTGTAGTAATGGAATGGTCATACAGTGATATGTCATTCAGAAAATCGTTCGTTGCAGAGGGAATGCACCAAGTGTATTCCAACATCAGGTCCTTCAGCTTGCTCAGAAGCTGCATTACTGAGGAGAGATTCTTGATTTCACCGAGATCAGAGATAAACTGTTTCCACAGTTCTTGGTAATCATTCAACATTTCATCGCAGTCAGCATCAATAGCCGGAGCAGTTGCATCTTCCACTTTTGACAGCTTGTAGGAATACCTGCTCATCGTAGGAGTTGCTGTTCTTGATCCATTATTTATTGAGGAGAACAGCGCTCTAAGCGGAGTCTTCAGATATCTATACTTTTCGGAAGGGATGTTGGAACTCTCGGTCACAACATCTCCCGTGTATCGGTCAATCCCCGCTGACAATCTATCCGCCCTGGAGACGAATCTGGAGAACCCTTCACTTGGATTATGATGGGATGCGCTCTCCCTCGCAATCTTTTCCCAGTCAAGTGCAATGTCCCATGAACGGTCCTTCACAAGAGGAAAAAGATCATTGATGAAGAAGTCATATGTCCAAAGCGCGTGCCGGTATGAGTAGCGCTGCTCGAACACAGGAAGAAGCTGCCCCTCCATCGACAGAACTTCCTTGGATATGCTCTCGGTCTCGTTTCCTCCGAAGGCACGCTGCTTAAACTTCCCAATATCGTGAAGCAACGACGCAATGCCTATCTCATACTGATCTTTTATAGAAAGCATCTATCACTGTTCCTCCTCTTCATAATGTATTTTCCCCAAACCGAAACTTGCATTCTTTCCAATGTGGAAATACTCAGCAGCTGTTATCAACCTTGATACCGAATCACTTGGCTTTTCCTTCACATGAATCATACCCACAACTCCACCGAGTTTAATCCTCTCCTTCTGCCGAACCGAATAGTAGTTCACATCTTTCCAAGACTGTCCAACAGGCTGACTTGATGGAATTGCAATATCTGTTATCTGATATGGCTCATCACCATAAAGGCACGTCAGAACATGCATCCTTCGCTGCATGGCAGTGATGAAGGTTGCCAAGTCTATTGATGAGACATATTTTCCACTCTCCTTAATTCGACATGGGCAATCAAGAACAATAAATCCTTTCCCAAGCGACCTAAAGTCAGGCCAACTTCTGCTATCATGCTCTGTTTCCCTCATGTTGTAGACATATGGATGCCCTTCATGCAGGACAGATTCGACTGTAAATTGGGTTCTGTCCCTAGACACCCCTCGAACTCCCGTCCTTGAAACGGCTTCAATCACATATGGAATAAAGTTTCTACTGTTTCCAAGAAAAACAACCTTCAAGAATCCCTCTGTGGGTGAAACTCTGTCAAATTCGAGTAGAAAAGGATGTGATGCACGGTCTCTCCCGGGAACAGCAATTGAGTCCTTCTCAATATGGCTTTCAAAGAACCATGAATAGACACACGTTTGATTCAATGCACATGAAGCACAGCTTTCTTGACCTTTAAGGACACAGCACATTCTGTGTAAATGAAAACCTATTGCACTTCGGAAAACCACTTCCGTTAAAGTTGTCCACCTAACCGGTTCATTGAATTTCAGACAAAAGTTAATTTCAAAGAATGAAAGCAATCTCATCTCCTGCTTGTTCAATTCTACCACGAAAACAAATAATCACAAAGGTAAAAAAGTTTTCATAGACATTCATTGATCTTCTTGTATCAAGCCAAATACCTAGGCGGATAGGCTAAACAAACACACCAAGGAACAGATATCACCTACCCCTCAACCAGTTCTTTTCTACAATTGGTTCCATGAATCATAGTAATGAACTTTCTGATGCAGAACGCCGATCAAGAATCTCTTCCCACTTATCATTTTCGTAGGTCAGCTTAATATATCCTTTGCTGGATGATGTTGCTTTGGCTTCCAGCATAATGCTAATATCTTGCAACTCCCAAAATACAGCAAAAACCCTCTTATCAAGATACAATGACATCATCCAGTCATCGGCCTCATCCCAAGTGGAACTCGAATTGAAATCGAAAGTATTAGAGACCTTACCGTAATTTTTTACAAGAGAATCCTTCATTGAATTGAACTCGGATTTCAGCTGTGTCCCATAATCATTGCACGTTATATCATTCCCGTAAGCAACGATTTTCACCAACCCTTCATCCGTCCCAAGGATTAATTGATAACTCTCGAAAGCAGAATGTGATTTCTTTGGAATGAAATCAAATGAAGTGAACAATTCTTCTTGATGCTGCAATTCAAGAGTACCAACATTCTCGAGTTGCTCCTTTGTCATTCCCCACTCCATTCCAAAAGGCCCGGCATAAGCAACAGCACAAACAACAACCAATACCAGACAATTAATCAAACAACGTCTTTTCATATAAACTCCTTTTGCTTTTCAGCTATGTACACTAAAACCTCATGAAGTATGACATATAGTGTCCCTGCCCATTATTTTTTGTCTTAATCTGCTTTCCCCATCAATTAGAGTATTGCCATCAAAGAGCTCTTTCAAGCAGACGTCTCCAGTTGATTCACCGGATTCAAACAGGCTCATGGTCCGCATTACCAACCAAGCAAATCTCCCGGTCCCCCGAATGAAGGATTTCACTTGCATCAGGTGGGACAGAAGAGCCAGTCAGAATGAACTGCCCAGGTTCACTTCGCCTGTCAATTTCATAACGCATTGCATCCCAGAGTTTCGGAGCAAGCTGCCATTCATCAATCAGCCTTGGAGTATACCCGGATAGAAGCCTGGAGGGATTCAATTGAGCCATGTTCAGGTTCTGTTGCAGCTGTTCGGGATTATCCATCCGCAAAAGGCTTTTGGCAATCTGCATTGCCGATGTGGTCTCGTTCCTTCAATTAAGACGGCCTATTGAGCTTCCCACTTTTTTGGCTATCAAATCATCTAAAATCCTCGGCTTATATGTTTTACTCACAACTTGATATTATTAGTTTTCGGTGTTTTGTAATGTTTTCTTTCGGTGTTTTGTAAATTTCATAATCATAATTGCATCTGTATTGATTGCTTACGCAAGACATTTCCAAGGCTTCTGGCACATAGTCGGATGCTTTTCCATATGATTGGGTGTTCAGCCTCACTCCTAGTGAAGCAGAACTTCACTCAACTTCACTAACATGCCAACTCAGTTTCCGGAAACATGAACCATAGATGGATTCGATTGATATCTAACAGGATCGGAAGAAGCATCTTTGATCAGATACCCATCAGAAGAAAGGGTATCAAGAACATGCTTACGGAAATATGTCGAAGGCTTGATTCCAAGATAATCAGCAATCTGTCTGACAGTCTTGCCTGAAGCAAAGCAGAATGAAACAATCCTGAGATCATTCCTGCCAGGAAGAATTGCATCGACATAGACATAAGGAATGCTGCCCTCTCCGATCACTCCGCCATTGAAGACAAGGTTAGGAAGCGTAAGCGTGAAAGAAGAAGCATCAGAAGAGACGTAAGGCTGATAATTCTCTCCCTTTCCTTGATAATCCGCTGCAATCTTGTCAAATCCAGAACCCTTTGATTCCATGTACCTGCACATCTCAAGGATGCCGCATATCACTTCATTGCGCCGCTGAGGAATAATGGAAGCAATATCGTACTCTTTCTGAAGCACCCTAACCCCTAGCAATGCCCCTGGAGAAGTGATTTCCAGCCGATCCTTGAACAGGTTGACCTCAATCTGGCTTCCGGAAATGAAGTAATTTCTATGTGCGACCGCATTTACAACACCTTCGGTGACTGAACGTGCCGGATAGGAATAATAATCATTGCGGCCAGCAGCTTCTTTCCTGAAGCCATTGCAGAATGAT
>JALNXV010000262.1 GCA_023230175.1 Candidatus Cloacimonadota bacterium | reverse complement strand
GTAACTTTCTTGAGTTTTTGTTCTATTAAATCTAAGTTATATGGTATTTCTCCAAACCATACAATGTCCGGACGTAAATAGTTATTACAGTTGGGGCATAAGGGGATTTCTCGTTCTAAGTTAATGTCTGATACAGAATAACGAGTTTGACATTTAATACAAAAACATTTATTTAAACTTCCATGCATTTCGATAATATTTTTTGAGCCGGCTTTAGAATGCAAATTGTCAACGTTTTGAGTTATAAGTGTAAAATTATCTTGAAGCTTCATTTCAAGCTCAATTAGTGCTTTATGACCGTTATTCGGTTGAGCCTTTAATGATTGATAATACCTTTGTTTGTAAAAATTCCAAACAAGTACAGGGTTTTTTTTAAATGCTTGAGGCGTTGCTACGTCTTCAACTTTATGATTTTCCCATAAACCATTACTATCTCTAAAAGTTTTAATTCCTGATTCTGCACTGATGCCTGCACCTGTTAATACAATTATTTTGTCTGTTTTACTAAAAATAAAATCATTCATTTTTATACCTTTCAATTGAAGATATGATTTATAAATGCTTTTGCTGTTGGATGATCAATTTGATGAAAATCATTAAGAGTGCCTTGGAAGATAATTTTCTTATTATCGATCATAATTAAGTTTTCGGTGAGTTGTTTAATACACTCCGGGTCGTGAGTAATGATTATTGAACTCATTTTTAGAGTGTTGTGAATATCTTTGATGAGGTTAATAATTTCATCAGCAGTAATAGGGTCAAGTCCTGTAGTAGGCTCGTCATAGATTATATAATCAGGTTCTTGGATTATTGCTCTAGCTAAAGCAACTCTTTTTTTCATTCCTCCTGAAAGATCAGAAGGGTAAACCTCAAGTATATCTGTAAGATTAACTAAACTTAGAGTGTAATTTACTTTTTCTATAATCTCTTTATCATTCAATTTTGTATGTTCATAAAGAGGGAAAGAAACATTTTGGAAGACATTTAATGAATCAAATAGAGCAGAATTTTGAAAAACCATAGACATTTTTATTTGAATATCTTTTCTTACTTTTTTTGGTATATTGTTTATGTTGACATTATCAATTAAGATTTCACCTGAGTTTGCTTTTAATAGTCCCATTATAGTTTTAATAAAAACACTTTTTCCTGAGCCTGATTTACCGATTATTGAAGTTATAATATTTTTTTTAATATCAGCCGAGATGTCATCTAATATTAATGTATCATCAAACCGGATTGATAAATTTTTGACATTTATCACTATTTTATAACCTCACATAATATTCCATCTTTAAACGGTTCTAAGGGAGAAAGAGCAATAAATTCTTTCCCTTGTAGTGTTAATGATTTATTTTTAAAATAGGCTTTTATGTATCTATTGCTTGTTGAAGTATAATATTCGTCATTTTTAGTTTCAACAACTCCGGTAAGTGTAACCTTATGTTTTATTAAATTATTGATATATTGATTTTTTTTATTATGTGAAAGTTCTACTAATAATTTGCTTCTTTCTTTAGCAATTTTGCCATGAACTTGATTAGGCATTTGAGCTGCAAGAGTATATTTTCGCTTGGAATAAATAAAAATATGTAAGTAAGTTAAATCTATGTTTTTTAGTAGATTATATGTTTCCTCAAACAATTCATCCGTTTCTCCCGGCAAGCCCACAATAACATCAAATCCGAGTGCTGTTAAAGGACGTATTTCTAATAGTTTTGTTACAGTATTCTGAAATTCATTTACAGTATATCTACGTCTATGAAGTTTTAAAAGAGTATCTGAACCTGTCTGTAATGGTAAATGATAATGAGGACAAATTTTATTTTGTTGTCTAATTGTATCAAATAATTTCTGATTAAATAGTTGTGGTTCAATTGAACTTAACCTGATTAGATTTAATGATTCAAATTTTGAAATATCATTAATTAAATCGGATAGGTCATAATTGTTATTTGATTCATCATTGTATAATCCAAGATTTATACCTGAAAGTACAATTTCGCTGTAATTATTATCAAGTAATAATTGAATTTGTTTTTTAATACTTTCTACAGAACGGCTTCTTGGGTTACCTCGCGCATAAGGGACTGCACAATATGAACAAAAAAAGTTGCATCCGTCTTGGATTTTTAAAAATGCCCTACTGTGATCAGATACATCATTCATTTTCATTTCGGAAAAACCTTTAAAATCTTTAGCTTTTTGGAAATCAATATAATTGCTACTTTTAGAGATAATTCTATATATTAGGTGTTTGTTGTTATTGTCAATAATATTGTCAACCATTGAAGAATTTAGCAGGCTTGAGTCTTTGTTTTCATTAATAAGAGAATCCATAAATCTTTGACTGTAACATCCGGTGATTATTAATTTTATATTAGAGTTGTTTGATTTTAAATTTAAAGCTTTTTTTATTAAATTTCTACTTTTATAGTCAGTTCTATTTGTGACAGTACAAGTATTTATTATAATATAATCAGCTTCATTCATATTAACAGCTTTTTGAAAACCATTTTGGAGAAATTCATCTAATATACAAGCTGATTCTGATTGATTAATTTTACATCCTAGAGTTTCAATAAATATTTTTTTCATTTATCCTCCAAAAACAGGATAGAAACTATCAATATTTTGTCAATCAAAAGATTTGGAGATAAATAAAAATTATAGCAATATATAAATATTTAATCTTAGTTGTTAATAAAATCAGAAACAATTTTTATATAATTCTCTTTTTGTTCTAAATGATGTTCATGAGATGCATCTTTAAAGATAGCAACTTTTGAATTTATAACTTTTGAAGCAAAGAATTTAAGAGTATCAGGTATAACTTCATCAAATTCTCCACAAGTAAATAAAGTAGGTATGTTTAAATGTTGAAGTTTAGCTGTAATATCATAGTCTTTAAGGGTTCCGGTGACAGTAAATTCACTTGGTCCCCACATTTTTTGGTATAACTGATTATTCATTTTTTTAAAAGTTGTTAGCAATTCTTCAGGATAAGTTTCAAGTCTATACAAGTGCTTAGCGTAATAGAATTTTATTGCATTGTTGTAATTTTGGTTATTGTAATCTTGATTTAGTTCTGAAATTTTAATAATGTTTTTAAAATTATTCGGGAGGTTATTAATTAATGTTTTTGCATCATTTTCCCATATCTTTGTTGAAAAGTATGGAGCACTAAAGATAATTTTTTCAATATCAATATTAAGATATTTGTCATATAATTCCAATGCAAGAGCCGATCCCCATGATTGTCCGAGTAAGATAACTTGTTTAAGATGTAAATGTCTTATCAGTGCATTTAACTCATCAACAAATAACTCTATACTTAGTTGTTGAGGCGTGATAGATGCTTGAGAGTTTCCGGAACTATTTTGATCATAAAATATTATTTGCCTATTCTTGGATAGCTCTTTTATAGGTAACAAATAGTTATGTGTTGCTCCAGGTCCACCGTGAATTACTATAACAGGTGTACGTATATTATTTTGCTCGTAAATGCAGTACCATAATTTTCCATTGTTTGTATCAAGATATGCTTCTTTATATTGCATCATAAATGCCTCCATATTTATAATAGCAATATTAAATGTCTTTGTCAATAGAAAAAATAATTAAAATTCAACTATTTCAAAATCTAAGTTTAATAAGTCGATATAAAGAATTTGAGAACTGCTTAAAGTGTTTTTACTGAGTAGGTATTTAACTGCTTCTGATGCTTGTAGAGATGCTAATAAAGCCGGTGTGAATGCAGGATTACCAAGTTCTAATTCAATACCTTTTTGTTCTGAGTCAGGGTATATCTTTGAAAGTGTTTTATCTCCCGGCTTGATAATAGTAAGTTGTCCATACCAACCTCCAATGGCAGCTGATATTAGAACAGTATTAGTTTCTTCACAGATGTCTTGCAAAACAATCCTGTCTTTGGCTGAGTCTAAGGCATCAATGGCTAAATCGTGTTCCTTTATATATTTATGGCCGTTTTGTTGAGTTAATTTATCCGGTATAGCGTTGATAGTTACTAAGGGGTTGATTTTGTTGAGTTGTTTTTTTGTTTCTTGAACTTTTGATTTGCCAATATTTTCAGTATGGCAATATAATTGTCTGTTTAGGTTTGTTTCATCAAAGGAATCATCATCAATAATGGTTAAAAACCCAACTCCTATTCTGCAAAGCAGGGATGCAATATACTGTCCAAGTCCACCACAGCCAATTATTGCTATTTTTTTATCAGCAAGTAATTTTTGCTCTGCTTTAGAGATTGTGTTAAAATTTTTTTCATATCTTTTTAGGTTCATTTAGCCTCCTCCGACAGGTGGAAAGATTGAGAGAGTGTCATTTTCTTTTAATATGTCAGAAATATTAGTATCTAAGCCATTTTTAAGTAAGATGGCAATATCTTTTTTATCAATCTTTAATTGTTTAATTACATCTTCAATTGTGTTATTTTTGTCAAGGTCTAAATCTAAAATTTTATCTCTGCCTTCTCTGAGTGTAGCAAAAAGTTTTACTCGTATCTTCATAAGAATTCCTTTATAAATGAAAGGAAGCCCTAATGTGATTAGGACTCCCAATAATATAAGTTAATAAAGTCTTATAGTCCTAATTTTTGAAGTGTTTCTTTAGTAGGGTATCCGTTTTCGTCCCAACCTCGAAGCTTATAATATTCAGGTAAAAGTTTGTTTAGTTCATGAACGTGACCTTTTGCCGGTCCTTCAGAGATTGGGTCATTAAGTAATCTTTTTGGTAAAATATCATCAGCTTGGGTTAACCCTGAGGCATAATTAAACATTCTTTCGAGATTCCAGATTCTGTCTCCTGCCATTAGAATATCTTCTTGAGATGTTTCAATTCCGGTTACTAAAGAGTATAGTTTTGCATATTCTTCAGCATTAACTGCAAATGACGTAAATAAACATAAGCCAAGTGAATCGATAGCAGCAGTTAAGTCTTGAAAAATTCTTACCCATACAGGTTTATTTTCAAGTGAAAATTTATCTAATTTCTCAGGTAAAGCAAGGATTTCAGGAGAGATAAGGTATGCTCTGACATGACATCCGCCTCTGTTGGAAGTAGCATAAGCTAGTCCTTGTCCTTTTATTCCTCTTGGGTCATAAGCAGGTAGTTCCTGTTTTTTTACAGACATGGAAAGTTCAGGCATACCGTATTTTTCTGCTAAACGATATGAACCCATTGCTAAATCATCA
>JALNXV010000261.1 GCA_023230175.1 Candidatus Cloacimonadota bacterium | reverse complement strand
TTGACAATAAAATTATAAGAAAAACACAAGGGACCTCCAAGATGCTTTAAAGCATCTTGGAGGTCCCTTGTAAATCAAGTATAAATATTCTATAAAGCTACTACATAAAGGCTGTTGAATAATTTCAATTATTGTTCTAAAGCTTCCAGCTTGTAGTTTTATAAAATATTGAATAACTATCACTTAAGGTTATTTTAATGCAAGCAAGGATGCTCGCACAACAATATTATTCAATTGCCGTTCTATTTATTGTTTTCTAAAAGAACAATTAACCAATATGGTTTTTTTGAAGAAAACACAATATTTACTAAATTGAAAAAAGTAGCTGCCAAATTAAATTTATATTGAAAAATAAACTCATTTTCACATCTTGGACAAACAGTATTTCGTTGATTTCTGTGTATCCAATAATAAGGAATCCATGATATAGGCGGTGAAAATTTATATTTAAGCTTTAAAATAAAAGGACGGTAATACCTTACTTTTATACCTGAAGTTTTATATTTCAATAGTTTATACTCAGGAAATAATTTCACTAATTTATTAAGCTTAAAAGATTGTAAATGATATGAACGAGCATAAATATGTTTACATTTTGGGCATTGAATTGAATTTTTCATAGGATTTTCACCATTTGGAACTGAAATCAAAATATATTTCTTGCTAATTCTTTTCATTTCTCTAATTGCTAAATTCAACGAATCATCATCTAAGTGTTCTAACATCTCACTTGAAAAAACTAAATCATAACTATTATCTTTTACGGGTATCTGTTCAGCATCAGACAAGATTTTTTTAGTTGTAACAAAGGATAATGCTTTTTCACTTCGATCAACACCGGTAACATCATATTTTGCACTTAGCATATTTGTAATAATCCCATTTCCACAACCAATATCAATAATACTTTTCACATCATCAGGTATAAATTCATTTATAATCTCAATTTTATTTAATAAATTCTTAGTTTGTAACTGCTCCCAATCAAATTTTTCATAAACATTTTTATTATCCATTAGCTACTCCATAAATCTATTTAAATAAATATCAATAATTTCAATGTTTTTGTCAAGAAAAAAAACCGAACAAATAACATTATCCAACAGTCTTTAATGATTTTTGCACAACAACACACTCTACAAACAACAATAATGGATTGATTATGAAAAAACTATTGACAAAATTAATAAATAAAAATATAGTTAATTAATAATAGGAGGAATAAATGATAAAAAAAGTATTGTTAATAGTTTTCATAGTTAGTCTCTTTAATTTCTTATCAGCTGACTATATTGAAGACAAATTATCCCAGATGTTAGAAGAAAATGCAAACGGATATTTACAACCTTTAGCAAACACAATGGGAGCAGGTTTAAATTCAGGCTATTTTAACACAGCAAAAGTATTAAAAACTCTCAGACCATCAGTTATGATTGGGGCCGCATTCATACCTATACCTTCAAATGAAAAAAAGTTTAATGCTATCACCCCAACTTCCACAGTCGAAACTTCTACAATATTTGGTAATAATGGTAATAATGGGTTCCCTGAAGGAACTGATTTAAATATTGCTGCAGTACCAACAGTTTCATTTTCTCTCGGTTTACCAAAAGGTAATGAAATTATGTTAAGAGGATTTCCTCCAATAAAAATTACCGATGATATTGGAAATATAAGTTTATGGGGAGTTGGATTTAAACATAGTATTGATCAATATCTAACAAAATTATTTCCAATCGATTGGTCAATTCAAGCAGTATATCAACAACTCACAGTTGGTGATATTGTTGATGTAAATACCTTAGCTTTCAATATGCAAGCAAGTAAAAAATTGTTATTTTTAACACCATATTGTGCCTTAGGTTATGAAAAAGCTCAACTTAAAGCAAAATATACCTACGATGATGGCTTAATTCAAGAAGAAATTAAGTTAAAATTAGATGCAGAAAACGACATTAAAGCTACTGTTGGATTAAGATACAGTATCTTAATATTGGATATATTTGCAGATTATTCACTTGCAAATACATCAACATTTAATATAGGTGTAGGTGCAAGTTTTTAATAATTAAAGTCGGATTATTCCGACTTTTTTTATTTTCATATTGACAAAATAAATAAATAAAAATAAATAACTGAATATATTTGCAAAAAAAGGAATTTTAAAAAAATGATAAGTAGTATAAATTACGTCACAATAATTAATATTGGCAATGAACTTCTACTCGGAAAAACAGTAAATACTAATTTAAGTTGGATGGCTAATCAATTATCAATGATAGGTATTAATATAAACAAAGCTGTTATTATCCCTGACGAGACAGATATAATTCATCAAGCTCTTTATAATGCTTGGGAAAAAAGTAGTTTAATTATTATAACCGGAGGTCTTGGACCTACGAAAGACGATATAACAAAAAAAGCAGTGGCAGATTTTTTTAATAAAGAGCTCATTTATAACATTGATATAGAAAATCAAATTAGACAAAGATTTATTGAACGAAACATTGAAATGCCCGAGTCAAATAAAACACAAGCTTATGTTCCTGCAAACTTTACTGCGTTAACAAATTCTTTAGGCACTGCTCCCGGATTAAAATATGAAGAAGGTGAGAAATCATTATACTGTTTCCCCGGAGTACCTTTTGAAATGAAAAACCTATTCCTAACTTACCTCAAACCTGATATAATAAAAAAATATAAGATTGATTCATTCTATTGCATTGATATACAAACCTATGAACTACCCGAATCACAAATTGCAGATGAAATGGAACAAATAAATTTTGATGATATAAATATAGCTTGGTTGCCACAAACCGGTAGAGTAAACATAAGATTATACGGAAATAACGAAAAAAAAATAGAAAATGCACAACAAGTAATTACACAAAAATTCCACTCTAATATCTGGGGTATAAATGAGCTTTCACCTCAGCATAAACTGCATAACATAATAACAAAACTTAAAATAACGTTAAGTACAGCTGAATCTTGTACCGGAGGATTAATTGCTAAAATGATTACCGAAATTCCCGGAGCATCCTCTTATTTTGAAGGTTCTGCTGTAGTATATTCTAATAAACAAAAAGAAAATTTACTTCAAATAGAAAAAACAATCATAGAACAAAATGGTGCTGTAAGCCAAGAAACATTAGAAGCTATGTTAACCGGCTGCCAAAAACTCTTTAATACCAATCTCGTTTGTGCTGTAACCGGAATAGCAGGTCCGGAAGGTGGAACTGCCGATAAACCGGTTGGAACAGTCTTTATTGGCATAAAATTCAATGATAAACTAATAAGTCAAAAATGTTTTTTTACCGGAACTCGAGAGTTAATAAGATTTAAAACTGCTGAAAAAGCAATTTTTATGATGATAGCATTATTGGAGACTAAATGAAAAATATATTAGTTTTAGGTAGCGGTGCTCGCGAACATACAATAGCTGACGCATTTAATCAAAGTAAACATACAGACAAAATATTTGTAATGCCCGGCAATGATGGAATAAAAAAATATTATCAAACAGTTCCTCAAGAAGATTTTAACGGCATATTAGATTTTGTTGAAAATAATAAAATTGATCTGGTTTTTGTTGGAGGAGAACAACTATTATCTGAAGGTATAAGTGATTTTTTATTATCGCATAATATCAAGGTAATCGGACCGACAAAGGATGCAGCTCAAATCGAAAGTAGTAAAGTATTTGCAAAAAATTTAATGCAAAAATATAATATCCCAACTGCAAATTCAGCAATTTTTAATAAGACCTCTTCTGCTATTTCATATTTAAAAGGTAAAAAATTCCCTATTGTACTAAAAGCTGATGGATTAGCAGCCGGCAAAGGTGTGATAATTGCAAGTAATTTCACCGAAGCAGAATTATCCATAAAAGAAATAATGCTTGATAAAAAATTTGGAGAAGCAGGCTCTCAGATTGTCATTGAAGACTTTTTATATGGCGAAGAAGCCTCAATTTTTGCCTTTTGCGATGGGGATAATTATGTTTCTACAATTTTTTCACAAGACCATAAACGAGCTTTTGATGAAGATAAAGGCTTAAATACCGGTGGAATGGGTGCCTTTGCTCCTGTCGATAAATTTACAAAATTAAAAAAACAAGTTGATGAACAAATTTTTACTCCTATTTTATCTGCTCTAAAAAAAGAAAACTGCTCTTTTAGTGGAGTATTATATGCCGGATTAATGATTAATAATGAAAATATTTCAGTAATAGAATTTAATTGTCGTTTAGGTGATCCTGAAACTCAAGTAATACTACCATTACTTAAAAATGATTTCTATGAATTATGCACAGCAATTTCTAATAAAACAATACATAATATCAACTTGGAATGGGAAGATAAATACGCAGTTACTGTTGTATTAGCCTCAAAAGGATATCCTGAAAGTTTTGAAAAAGGCAAGCAAATATATATTGATTCATCAATTGAAAAAAAACAAGACATTAAACTATACTATGCAGGAGTTAAAGATTCAAAAGAACTAAATTGTCTTGTAAATAATGGCGGAAGAGTTATTAGCTTAACAAGTCTTGGCATTTCACTCATAGATGCAATCAATTCTGCATATAATAATTTAAAATTCATTAAATCTGATATTTTGAGATTTAGGCACGACATAGGCAAAAAAGGATTACAATAGGTATGAAAAAAAACTTAACAAAAGAAATAATTGTTTTTATTTTTTTCTCATTTTTACTTATTACTTCAATACATTGCTCTCCATTTACAATAATTTCTATTACAGACAATAATATCATATTAGACTTTAACTTGCCTCAATACGAGATAAAAAACTCAGAATTAGAAGGTTATCAAAAAATAATATGTCCTTCAGCTTCATATACCTCTGAAGAAGGATTACCGAGTTTACCTATATTTAGTGAAATTATTGGCATCCCTGTTGACGGTAAGATAAATGTTTCAATCTCTAACACCCAAACTTCACAAATTGCAAACATTTTAATTGAACCCAATGAAACTATAGAATTAAGATACAAAGAAAATATTCAATTACAGCAAGATACACTTCCTGAAATTGATTATATTTTACAAGCAAATACAGATTTTTACAATAGCAATACCCTATATCCCGTTTTTCCTATAAAAACAAATGAAAGTGCTTTTGCCGGCAATAATAAAATTCAAAGCTTTGTTTTTCATCCATTCCAAGTAAATTCTCAAAATCGTACCCTTCAAATTATAAACTCA
>JALNXV010000260.1 GCA_023230175.1 Candidatus Cloacimonadota bacterium | reverse complement strand
GAATAATTTTATTAACACCTTCAGAAAATTTAACATCTGCAAGTTGAGATAACTGATACTTACCTGTAGAGGTCATAATAGTTAAATTTTTTAATTTTTCAGGAGAGTTATAAGCTTCTTCAGGCATAGTAACTTTAATATCATATTCATTACCGGCTTCTTTATATTGAGTACTTACCATACCTTCAATAGCGGTTCTCACAGCTAAAGCAATTTCCATTACAGAATTACCTGTCATAGCAAGTTTATCTCTTTTTGGTTCAATAGTAATTTCAGGTTTTCCTGAACGTGTACTTGAGTCTAAATTTATTAAGCCGGGAACGTCTTTAATCTTATTATTAATTTGTTGGGAAATACCTAATAGTGTTTCGTCTTCATAACCTATGAGATATAAGCTTATAGGATCACTCCCTCCAGTACCAGCAGAAGATTGAACATTTACAGAAATTTTAGCATTGGGGATATTAGATAATTCTTTTATTAAAAGATCAGCTACTTGTTGAGTAGTTTTTTCTCTTAAATCAGCATCAACTAACTTAATACTTGTTGAAGCCATATTAAGACCTTTATCAATTTGCCCTAAAGTTCCTAAATTTGTAAGTATATATTTAATCTCAGAATGAGCAGAAATAATTTCTTCAATTTGTTCAAGCATATTACTTGTTTCTTCAAGATTATAACCAATTGGCAATTCAGTTTTAATATTGATATTACCTTCGTCAAGAGTAGGTATAAACTCAAAGCCGATTTTTGTAGCTATAAATAAACTAAAAATAAATAATGCTAATGTTAACAATAATGTCATACTGCTATTAGTTTTCCTTTTTAGAATAAAAGCTAACATTTTCTTATATGCATTTTCTAATTTATGTAATAAGACTTCAATTTTTTTAGAGATTACATTTGGTCTTGCTTTTTCGGGCAATATAATTGAAGCCAGCATAGGAGTTAAGGTAAAGGCAATCACAAGAGAGAATATCGTAGCAAAGGTTACAGTAAGTCCAAATTCTCTAAAGAATTGACCTACGATACCACCCATAGAGCCTATAGGTAAAAACACGACTATATTAGTTAAAGCTGACGCAAAAACTGCCACAGCGATTTCGGAAGTACCTATACCGGCAGACTCTTTTTTACCATGACCTAAATCTTTATGCCTGAAAATATTTTCAAGCACAACCACCGAGTTTGTTACCAGTACCCCGACAGACGTTGACAATCCTAACAAACTCATCATATTCATTGTAAATCCTGCCATTTGCATAAAAACAAAGGTAGCTATAATTGATATAGGCATAGCTACGGCAACTATCAATGTTGACCTTAAATCATGCAAGAAAAACAAGAGTACCAAACCGGTGAATATGATACCAAGAATTATATTATTTAATGTATCATCAACAGAACTTGCTATAAATATTGAATCATCAACAACTATTGTCAACTCCATACCTTCGGGTAGTTCTGCATTAATACCTCCAAGTTGTTTTTTTAAACTTTCGGCAATATCAACAGGATTACCATCAGCACTTTTTACTAAGTTAATACTAATGACATTATCTTGTTTAATCTTATTTTCTAAGTCAAAAAAGGTAGTTCTTTGTCTAACTTCATTACCTGTATCAATAATATCTGCAATATGTGACAATTTCTTAACGCCATAAGCTGTAGGAATATCAATATTTTTTAAGGTTTCAACATCTTTTATTTCGCCTTTAACTTTCACAGATAATTCTTGATTAGAGAGTTTAAAGTTACCTGAAGGCAAATCCATATTATGTAAGGCAAGCATTTGACTTAATTGACTTAATGAAAGATTATTTGAAAAAATTGTTCTTTCGTTTAAGACTACTTGAATTTCTCTTTCTTGCCCACCACTAATTTCTACTTGAGCTACACCTTCAATTTGTGATAATCTGTCTTTTAAGCTTTTATCGGCATATTCATATAATTCAAGTGGAGATTGAACCCCGCTTAAAACCATCCTAACTACAGGTTGTGCAGTAATATCGAATTTATCAATAATTGGTTTGTCCGCATCTGTCGGCAAATCATTTAAAATTATATCTACTTTATCTTTTACCTCTTGATTAGCAATATCAATATCCTTTTCTAATTCAAAACTTATCAAAACTAAAGATAAGTTATCCATAGAATAGGATTCAATGTATTCAATATTACTAATTGTGGAGACCGCATCCTCTATTTTTTTTGTTATTTGAGTTTCAATTTCCTGAGGACCTGCACCGGCGTAAACAGTTTGAATAGTAACAAAAGGCAGTTCGACATCAGGCATCAGGTTCAATGGCATAGCTAAATAAGCTAATACACCAAACACTACGAAAACCATAATCAACATAGTTACTGTTACAGGTCTATTGATTGAAAAGTTTGATAAAAACATTTATCCTTCCTTACTGTATTGAAAGTTTAACATTGTCATTTACAAATTGTAAGCCACTAACTATTAAAATATCTCCGGGTGTTAAGCCGGAAATAATTTCATAATCTAATTCTGATTCGTTACCTATTTGCACATCTCTTCTTTTAGCTTTTGAATTTTCTGCAACATAAACAAATGTTTTGCCGGTTTCATCTTTTTTCACTAAATTTCGTGGAACAACAACAGCTTCATTATTTCTATAAATTTCAACTAATACTGTACCGGTTACACCGCTTTTAATTGATAAATCAGCATTATCTAAAATTACATCAGCAGCAAAAGCATTAAAATCTTTATTAATAGATAAAGCTAATTCTGTAATCTCTCCGATTTTAGTATGACCATTCCATATAAACTTAATATCTGCTCCTTTTTTCACACTATTAATATCAGTTTCTGATACCCAAATCCTTGAATAAAGGTGTTCTAACTGAGAAACAGTAAAAAGAAAATCACCCGTAGCTACAGCTTGCATTTTACGTGCATTAATATCTGTGATTATACCTTCAAATGGAGCTCGAACGTGTATCATCTGCTGAACAGTATCCCAATTAGCTTGTGCCACTTTAAATTGAGTTTCAGCACTATCAAGATCTTGCTTTGAAATACCGCCGGTTTCATACAAACTCTGCATTCTTTCCCATGTCTGACTTGCTAATTGAAATGATGCCTTTGCTTGATGGTAGCTTGCCTGGATATTATTTTCGGGGAAGTCAATAATAACTTGATCTTTTTGAACTTTTTGACCGATTTTAGCATTGATATTCATTACTTTATCTGAAACTTTAGCAAAAACCGGAGTTTCTTTAATTCCGTTTACTGTTGCATTATAATCTAAAGATTTAACAAATTCTTGTAATTGAACTGTTTCAACTTTAACCGGAACGCCTTGAACTTTGTAAATTTCTTCCATACTTGATGGACCGGCTTCTTTTTTCTTTGTGCATCCTAAAGTAAAGATGCTGAAAATAATAAGTAATATGGCTGTTTTTTTAAATAATTTTAAACTCATTTTTCTTCTCCAATTAAATTATATAAATTATTTCCTATTGATTTATTTAAAGCATAATAGTTTTTTAATACTTGTATATCTGCTTGAGCTAAAGCAATTTTAGCAGAATTAAGTTGTATTTGAGCATCAAAAACTTCTAATTGAATACCTGTTTGATTTTGGAATCTTGATTCTGCAATTTGATAAGCTCTTTCAGCTAAAGATAGATTTTTCTTTTGTGTTTCTAAATTCTTTATACTATGTTGATATGATTGCCATATCTGTCTGATTTCTAGATTAATTAAGTCCTGTGTATTAACAGCATCATGCTCAGATTTTCTTAATTCATGCTTAGCTCTCAAAGCCTTTGATGTATTACTAAAACCACTAAACAAAGGCATTTGAAACCCAAGTCCAACTGATGCCATCGTGCCAAAATCATCCTTATCAATTGAAAACGAATCAGATGTATTATACTTTGAAACATCTGCTGTCAAAGCAATATTTGGCAAATAATTACCCTTTTCTGCTTTATATTGAACTTCATATATCTCTTTCATAACTTCTGTTAAATATAACTCAATTCTTTGTTTATTTGCCAATCTTAATGCATTATCCAATGAAACATTAAATGCTTTGTTATAAATAATATCATCAGATAAAGAAATCTCTTCTTCAGAAGTGTATCCTGTAACTCTTCTAAAGTTTTCTTCAGCAAGATTTTTTTGATTTTCACTCTCCAAAACCTGTGGATGTAACCTTGATACTTCAAGCTCTGCTCTTAATCTATCATATTCTGATACTAATCCCTGATTAAAAGAATTTTCTACTCTTTCCAAATGTAATTCAGCTGTTTCTAAAGCTTGTACCTGTATATTATATACCTTACGGGCTAGATAAAGATTATAATAAGCATCAATTACATCTATAACTAATTGTTGTTCAGATAGTTGATACTTTTTTGATTGTAATGTTTTTACTTTATCCAGTACCCTAATACCATTAATCAACTTACCACCGGAAAACAAAATCTGTTGAAGCTGGACTTGACCAACTAAAGATGCTTCTTCTGACTCATCATCAGGTAACATTGCACCGTATATCATATCTAGCCCATCAGCTAAAGCATTGTCATTTGCATCAGCCGTTGCATCTAAATCATCTAAAAATGACTTTGATGGTGGAATTGCTGAGTCAGGTAACCAGTTTTTCTTTAAACTATAACTTGCATTAAGATTAATCTGTGGTAAAAGTTGCCCTTTAATCTCCTTGTAATTGTAATCTGCTATGCTCACATCTTCTTTAGACATCTTAAGCTCTTTGTTATTTTCTCGTGCCATATTGATTGCAGATTCAAGTGAAACTTCTGACCACAAATAAGTTAACGAAATTATTAAGATAATTGCTAAAAGTGTTTTTTTCACTCTTATTCCTCCTTTTTTATTATACCATTAATTATAATGTCTGCAAATAAATCTAAGTCTCTTTTTGTTTGTTCAATCCAATCTATTGTTTGCGAAATCTTAACGTTTTCTCCTGATAATGTAAGCCATCTGAAAATAACTTCAGAAACCTTATTAATTTTATTTTCTATATTTTTACGTAATCTGCCATTTTCTTTTGCATCAGAAAAAATTTTCAAAAGCCTTTCTTTAAACTTAAGCTGACTCTGTTCTTTAAACTCATTAATCTTTTTTAAAAATACAGGGGATTCTTCGCCGAAAGCTACAAGTAATATTGATTTATGTGATTGTAAATACTCAAATGGCTTAATAAAATAAATCTTTAGCTTTTGTTCTAATGATTCTTCTGAATCAATTAATTTATCAATAATTATACGGATA
>JALNXV010000014.1 GCA_023230175.1 Candidatus Cloacimonadota bacterium | reverse complement strand
GATTCTAACAATAAAAATCTTGATTTTAAAATAAAATTATTTAAAGAAATACTAAAACAAACAACTCAATCGACAAGCGATAAACGTTTCAATCTTAATGAAACAAGTAGTGAAGTTATTCATTTATTTTTTAAAGATTCAGGAAAAGGATTCCCTCAAGACTTTACCTTGTCTAAAATTAAAACTGTTGGACTGAGCTTAATTAATAACCTAATCTCAAACCTTAATGGCAGTATAAATATTTATAATGATAACGGAGCAGTTATACAAATTTCCATACCCTTAAAAGGAGTTCAAAATGCATAAAATCTTAATAGTTGAAGATGAATTTATTATCGGTTTCGGTATTCAACATATATTGGAGAAAAACAATTATGAAATTTGCGGTATATACAGTAAAGGTGAAGAAGCTATACAAAAAGCACTCTCTTTAAAACCTTCACTTATCCTAATGGATATAAATCTCGCCGGTGAAATTGACGGTATAGAAGCATCTGAAGAAATAAAAAAACATCTCGATATACCTATTATTTTTCTTACCTCTTATGTGGATAATATCACTGTCACACGTGCAAAAAAGTCAGAACCTTTCGCTTATCTCGTTAAACCTGTAGATTCTAAAGAACTCCTAATCACAATCGAAATGGCACTCTATAAACACGAAATGCAAAAACTAATCAATGAAAAAGAAAACTGGTTTAAATCTGTTTTAAAACATCTAAGTGACGGTGTAATTGCTACTTTTAATGATTTTAGAATTAAATTTTTTAATGACGCTGCAACGGAAATTTTCTCCAATCTTTCAGACCTACATTTCAATAACATCTTTGACTTAAATATTTACAATTATGATAGCATAAAACTTATTTCCATTGATGACTTTATCCTTAACCAAACTAAAAACGTTAAATTTAATAATAAATTTCTTGAAATCACTGCTAATAAAATCATTAATGATAAATTTGAACTTGCAGGATATGTTTTTGTTATTAAAGATATATCTCAGAAAATTCAACTCGAAAATGAAAAAGAACAAAACCTTTCTCAACTTAGACAAGCTCTTAATGAGATACAAAAACTTAGTGATCAGTTAACTATTTGTAGCTCTTGCCAGAAATTCAAAGATGAAAACAATCAATGGCTCAAACCAATTGATTATTTTATTAACAATAAAAATATCCAAATCTCTCAAGAATTATGTCCAAATTGTCAAAAAACAAATAGTAAATAAACAAAGTAATATTTCATTTTTTTCTATTCATATAAAGTATTAAGCTATTGAATAATAATATTGTGCGAGCTTCCTTGTTTGAGCATTAAAAAAAGGGAGACCAAATGGTCTCCCTAAAGATTTTATGCGTTAACTTTATTGACAACTCTTCTTCTTTCCTTAATACGGCTTGCTTTACCTTTAGCTGTACGCAAGTAGAATAACTTAGCACGACGTACGTGACCAAAGCGAACTATCTCTAATTTATTAATAAGAGGTGAATTTTGAGGGAAAATACGTTCTACGCCAACCCCATTACTAACTTTTCTAACAGTGAAGGTTTTTGAGATACCCATACCTTTTTTCTGAATAATAATTCCTTGAAAAATTTGTATTCTTTCTTTACTACCTTCTTTAATTTTATAGTGGACTTTAACAGTATCCCCAACTCTAAATTCGGGTAAATCTGTTCTAATTTGTTCTTTCGTTGACATTTGAATGATATCCATTATTCCTCCTTATATTCTTCGGATAATAATCTATCCAGTACAATCGCTACGGCACTTCGAACCGATAGGTGATTATATTTTGATTTTGCTTGAATTGGTGATAAAATATAATCTGAGCTATTGAGAATTTCTTCACATAACCCGTTACCGGTGCCAAATAGTAAATAAATCGGTCTTTGGCTTGACTTAATTAGTTCTTTTAGATTATAAAAACTAATTTGATTTTCTTTTGTTTGAGCGGTTGTAGTTATAATTATCGGATGATTATTTTCCTGATTTTTTATTAAATTTACGGATTCATCTATTGATTTAGCAAACTTTATCACAGACAATGCATCGACGCGATGTTGGTTGTAAAAAGCTGCCATTTCTGTTTTCCAAAACCCAAGAATTTGGTTAAATATTTCTTTTTGTCTTTGATTTGGATGGATTAAAAAATAATTTTTAACGTTATATGACAAAGCTGATCTTGAAATGTCATGTACGTCAAGATTTGTAATACCCGAAGTGATTACTTCACCGGCTTTATTATATACCGGATAATGTACCAATCCAATGTAAATATTTGTCATTTTTTCTCTAAAATATCAGGTCTAATTTTTTTTGTTAATTCGATAGCTTTTTTATTTCGCCATTCATTAATATTTTTATGGTTACCTGAAATAAGAACTTCAGGTACTGTCATATTTTCGAATTCATAAGGTCTTGTATAATGAGGACATCCTAAAAGAGAATTTTCGTGGGAATCTGTTTTAGCTGAATCAGAATCGCTTAAAACACCATCTAAAAGACGAGATATAGCATCAATGAAAATCATTGCCGGTAGCTCTCCACCGGATAGGACATAATCTCCGATTGATATTTCATCTGTTACGTATCTATCTCTGATTCGTTGGTCAATTTCTTTATAGTGTCCGCATATTAATGTAATTTCAGAATTATGTGAATATTCTTTGATAATATTTTGATTTAAAAGACGACCTTGAGGGGTAAAATAAACAATCTGATCTTGTTGTGTTTTATTATTTATAAATTTTAAAGCTTCAGCAATGGGCTCAGGTTTTATTACCATACCCGGACCTCCACCATACGGATAGTCATCTACTTGCCTATTTTTATCGTTTGAGAAATCTCGAATATCAATTAGATTAAGTTGCATTTCACCTTTTGATTGAGCAATAGCAGGAATACTTTCACTCAAAAAGTTGTAAAATATTGCCGGAAATAAGGTTAATACATTAATTATGATACTCATATATCAATGAATTGATCTAAATCTTGTACTTTAATATAGCAATCTTTTAGACTAGTTTCTGTTACAAAAGCTTCAACATCAGGAATTAAAACGATTTTACCGTCATTCATTTTGATTTCATAAACATCATGAGCTCCATTGAAAAAGAAGTTTTCAATGATTGCAACCTCTTGGTTATTCCAAACTACTTTCATTCCTATAGGATCGAAATATTGGTTTGAGTTATCAATATTTATGATATCCTCTTCGTTTAAGCAAAGAGAAATTGAATGTTCTTGTTTGATTTCTTTTATAACATCATCGTCTAAGATTTCTAAATAGTATTGTTTTTCATCAATAATTTCTACAATGTTCACAGTTACATATCGCACTCTATGGTCTTTAAAGATCAAAAATACTTGTTTAAGATTAGATATAAAATCTTGGAATTCAGTTTTTGGTTTTAAAATAATCTTTTTTGGATTATTATGACTGAATTCCAAACTACCAATCTTAATTAAGTCTGAAATCTCCATTATTCAATAATTTCGAGTTCAGCTCTTTTACCTTGTTTTGTTGAAACTGCGTTGAGGATAGTTCTAATAGCGAGGGCAGTTCTTCCTTTTTTCCCGATTATTTTACCAATATCATTTTTTGATACTCTTAATTCAAAGAGGGTTACTTTATCTCCGGTAACTTCATTGATTTGAACTTCAGCAGGGTCATCTACGAGGGATTTAACAATAAATTCTACTAATTCTTTCATTTTTTCCTCTTAGTTTTCCGGGGTTTGTTCAGTTTTAACAAAGCGCATTTCATGCCATTTTTTTAAAATCCCGGCTTTTCTAAATAAAGAACGCACAGTTTCTGAAGGTTGAGCACCTACTTTTAACCATTTTATAGCTTTTTCTTCATCAAGATTGATAACAGCGGGATTATGTTTTGGGTCATAATACCCAATCTTATCGAGATATCTTCCGTCTCTTCTTTCTCTGGAATCGATCGCAATCACACGATAGAATGGCTTATTAATTGAGCCCATTCTAGTTAAGCGAAGCTTTACCATTTCTACTCCTTTATCAGCATTAATCTTTTTTATTCTACAAAAAACACATATTTACGGTTATATGAAAAAAGTCAAGCAAAAAATATTAAAAAGGTAATTTCATATTTTTTAGAGCTTTTGATGAGGTCATTTTCTTCATCATTTTTTTCATATCCTCAAATTGTTTTAGTAATCTATTTACGTCTTGAACGGTTGTGCCACTACCCTTTGAAATTCTGATTCTACGGCTGCCATTAATAATATTGGGTTTTTCTCGTTCTTTGATTGTCATTGATCTTATAATTGCTTCTACTTTTTTTATTTGACTATCTTCAATTTTTACATTTTTCATAGCAGCTTGATTCATTCCTGGTATCATTTTTAAGATTTGATCTAAGGGACCAAGTTTTTTTATTTGTTGTAACTGAGATAAAAAATCAGTAAAAGTGAATTGATTTTTTTTCATTTTCTCAGCCATTTTTTCAGCTTCTTCTTCATTGATAGCTTCTTGTGCTTTTTCAACTAAACTTAAAACATCACCCATTCCAAGTATTCTGGAAGCCATTCTGTCAGCATAGAAAGATTCTAAATCAGAAATCTTTTCTCCGGTACCTATAAATAAGACAGGTTTGTTAGTTACAGCCTTGATTGATAGAGCTGCTCCACCTCGAGAATCACCATCAAGTTTTGTTAGAATAAGCCCTGTAAAGTCTAATAATTCATTAAATTCTTTTGCTACATTAACTGCATCTTGTCCGGTCATGGCATCAGCTACAAAGAATATATAATCCGGTTTAATAAAATCTTTTAATTTTTTTACTTCGTCCATCATATCTTTGTCAATATGTAAACGACCGGCAGTATCAAATATCATTAATTGGATGTTTTCTTTTTTTGTCCATTCAATGGCTTTATCAGCTATTTTTATTATATTTTTCTCTTCAGTATCACTAATGACCGGAACACTTAATTGTTTACCTAAAACTTCAAGCTGATGAATCGCAGCAGGTCTATAAACATCACATGCTACTAATACCGGTTTTAAATTATTTTTTTTCCTAAAATGGTTTGCTAATTTTGCACAAGCAGTGGTTTTTCCTGAACCTTGTAAGCCTACTAACATTATTTTGTTTAAGCGGTTATTTTGCAATTCTATTTTTGTGTCGGTATTGTCCATTAAGGTAATAAGTTGTTCGTGAACAATTTTGACTACTTGTTGCCCTGGTTGTAAACTTTTCATTACTTCTTGACCAATAGCTCTTTTTTCGACTTCGGTAACAAAGTTTTTAACAATTTTAAAGTTTACATCAGCTTCAAGTAATGCAAGTCTTATTTCACGCATCGCATCTTTAATGTTTTTTTCTGATAATTTTCCCATACCTTTTAAATTGCGCATTACATTATCTAATTTTTCTGATAATCTATTAAACATTCAATAAGCTCCTGATAGCATTTTGATAATTTTTATTTCCAAATATATACGAACCGGCTACGATAATATCTGCTCCTGCATCTATAATTGGTTTGATAGTATGGTTATTTACTCCACCATCAATTTCAATTTTAAAATCTCTGTTACATCTAAGTGAATATTCTTTTAGATATTTTATTTTTTTTAAACTTGACTCTATAAATTTTTGACCACCAAAACCGGGATTTACACTCATTACTAATACAAAGTCTAAATCTTCGATAATAGCATTGAGACTTTCAACAGGTGTGCCCGGATTTAAAGCTATACCTGCTTTCATATTACAAGCTTTAATTTTTTCGATTAATCTATGTGTATGATATACTGTTTCTAAATGAAAGGAGAAATATGTTATTCCTAACTCAGCAAGTGGTTCTATATAAAAGTCGGGATTTTTTACCATCAGATGTGCATCCATCGGTATTGAAGTTGAATTTTTTATTGATTTAATAATAGGTATTCCAAAGGTAAGGTTTGGGACAAAATGGCCATCCATAATGTCAAGGTGTAATATATCAGCTCCGGCATCAATGATGCTTTTGATTTCTTGGTTTAGATTCCCAAAGTCAGCTGAAAGTAGAGAAGGTGCTATAAGTATTTCTTTTTTCATTTTTTTTAAACTGTAAACAAAATATTGTCAATTTCAATATTTGTTTTTTCTTTCATTTTTTTTATTATATCCGGTCTGTGTAAGATAAATTCTTGCATCCAAACATGGTTACAAACTTTTACATAAAGGATTTTACGTTCATATTTTAAAATTTGAGATCGCTCTGAAAGTAAGTTACCAACGATATACTTCCAATTCAGAGCGATTACAACTAATTCTTGATATTTATTTCCGGCAATTCGGAATAGTAAATTTTTTATAGAAGAATTGATTCTATTCATTAGTTTTGATTAATTTTTTTGCTAATGCACTCATACCTGTCCAAGCAACAATAGCCTCAAGGAGAGTGATGTAATACACCATTCCCATAGTACTATATGAATTATCATAACCTGAAATGCCAATAGCAGGTATTGCGGCAGTTGCTAATAATACTAAATAACCGATATATGCAAAAACTTTATTTTTTTTGCTATAACAATTAATTAACCATATACCGGCAACTCCAAGGATTAACATAACGATTGTGATTAAGAAAATTGGGAAAAATGAGATTAACCCCGGTCTGTATTTGATCATCAAAAAGGCAGGTAAAAATAATGATATTAAGCTTAATCCACCACCAATAATATAAGGCATAAATGAGGAACTTTTCATATCTTCAAAGGAATGTCTTTTGTGTTTTGTAGAATATAAGTAGATTAATCCTAAAATTACAATCATTGTTAGGGCATAAACCGGAACCATTACCCCCGGATTTTCGGTTCCTAATCCTATAGCTGCAAATGCAGATATAAAAATTAACCAGGCAAGAATTTTGCCTATAAGCAAGAGTATCTGTTTCATAGAGTCCTCCGTTTTTTAAATAAAAATGACATGGAATAATCCATGTCATTTAATAATTTTAAATAGTAGCTTCTACCTTAACTTTTAACATAGCTGTTATTTCTGAAGTAAAAGCAATCTTAACTTCGTATTCACCGGTTGTTTTAATATGTTTATCCATAATTATATGGTTTTTTTGACAGTTGATATTATTGTCTGATAAGTAATTGATAATGTCAATTTCTGCAACAGAACCAAATAAGCGACCGTCTTCTTCTGCTCTTCTGGAAAAACAAGCTGAAAGTTGTGATATCTTATCTGCCATAGATCTGTATTCAGCATTTTTTTGATCTGCTTTAGCTTTGGCATCAGCTTGAATTTGTTCAATCTTTTTAAGATTGTGAATATTAGCTAAAATAGCTAATTTTTGCGGTAAAAGATAATTTCTTGCAAATCCATCTTTTACATTTATTACCTGTCCGGCATTTCCAACTTTTTCAATAGTTTCAGTTAGAATTATTTTCATGTGAATCCTCCAATTGAGATAAATTTCTAAAATCGAACCAATTATCAAATAGCCCAATAACAGAAATAAATAAAACTAAATATGGATTTAATATCAAAGAAAAAATTGCAATAATTAATAAGATTTTTGATAGTAAAAACCAATATCCAATTTTTTTTTGTATTATTGCAATCCCTTGAATGAAGAATAACGGAACAAGTGCAATTAAATAATTAATTGCTATAATTTTTGTCGGGTTAATGACTGTTAAAGCTAATGCTATTACAAATGTATATATTACAAATACATTTGTGCGATACTTTTTAAGAATATTTATGTGAAAATATCCCTTTGAAAAAAAGTAATACGCAATCATTAAACATAATAAAAAAGTTCCTATCCAAATTCCGGGGCTATATTTTAAGTAAAATTCTTTAGTTATTTCGACCATATCCATAAATAATTGAAATTGTTCAGGGTTGTCATTAAACCTTGAACTCAAAATTTTTATAGCTTCATCAACCGAACGTTTATAATCTGCAAAAATTGTTTTTGCAAATATTAACTGGCGGATTAGCATAAATAAAGAGTTATAAAAAAGAAGAATCATAAAAATTATGTCAATGTTAAATTTCTTTTTTAAAAACTCAAAGACCAGAAATATGCTTAGACCGACTCCAAATACAATATTTATTAATTGTATATGGTTAATAATTCCAAGAAACCAAGTAATTATACTTGCAGTAACCCAGATAAAGAAAAAATGTAAATTTGCTTGTTTCTTTTCGTATAGCATTTTCCCTGAAGTTGGTATGATAAATAAAGTACCAACAGCAGGTGAAAAAATACTAATTAATAAACCGATTAAGCCAATCCAAGGTATCATATATTAGTCTGCTATGTAAGGCAATAAAGCCATTTGACGAGCTTTTTTGATTTCTCTACTAACTTGTCTTTGATGTTTAGCACAAGTTCCGGTAATTCTTCTTGGTTCGATTTTACCGGTATCTGATACGTAATTTTTTAAAACGTCAGTACTTTTATAATCAATTTGAAGCTCTCTATTTGCACAAAATCTACATATTTTTTTCTTAAAACGTGAAGATCTTTTTTTGTCGTAAGCCATAATGTAACTCCTTGTATTTAGAATGGAAGATCATCTTCTGTATTTGAATCGTTTAAATCCGGTTCATAATTGGTATTATTTTTAATACTTTGATCTTCTTGATAATTTTGTTGTTTAGAATAATTGTTTTCTTGATAGTTTTGTTGTTGAGTGCCGGAATAATTGCTATTATAGTTATCATCTCTTTCAAGAGGATAAACTCTTGCAATCATAATTTCAGTGACTTTTCGATTTTGATTATTTTGGTCAGTATATGTGTGAGTTTTTAAAGCACCTTCCACGATTACAGGACTACCTTTTTTTAATGATTCTTGACAAATCTGAGCAGTTTTTCCAAAAGCAACAGCATCAATAAAGCTTGCTTGGGTTTGTTGATTACCAAATTCATCTTTATAATAATGATCAACTGCTAGAGTTATTTTTGCTACAGGTAAATTATTGTTAGTATATTTTAAGTCAATGTCGCGAGTCATTCGTCCTGAAATAACAACATTATTTATGCGTGGAAATCTTAATAATCCACTCATAATTACTCCTATTCTTCTGCATCAAGTTTGATTACATTATGACGAATAATTTTTTCGTTAAGTCTGTAATGTCTATCAATTTCATTAATTTTTTGTGTATCCAGATTAAAGTAATTAATCAGATAAAAACCTTCACGAAATTTCATAATTTCATAGGCAAGTTGTTTTTTGCCCCATGTGTCTGTTTTAATGAATTCACCACCTAATTCTGAAATCAAATCAAGAATCTTTTTGTTTTCTTTTTCGATATCTTCATTTGAAAGATTAGGTGCTAATATGATCATACTTTCATATTTGCCGATCATAATTTAAGTTCCTCCTTTGGTCTTAGATTCTGAAATTAAGCTTTCAGAATAGGATTTTTTATTTTTACTATAAAAATCCAACATTGACTGAAATCCTCTGGCGATAAAACAGTCTATAAGTTGAATAGAAAAATCAACTATCTTTTCAAGTTGCAGGCTTTCATTGATATTAAAATCTTCCAGTACGTATTTTTTTAGTAAAGCTTGGTTTTCAGGTTCACCTACTCCAATACGTATTCTCATAAAGTTCGCTGTCCCTAACTCATGAATGATAGATTTTAAACCATTATGACCACCATCACCACCTTTTTGTCTTAATCTTATTTCAGCAAAAGGCAGGTTTATGTCGTCACAGATCACAATTGTTTCGTCAAAGTCAGGAAATAACTTTTTTATAGCTAATCCACTTAAATTCATATAAGTTAGTGGTTTTACTAAAGTAAAATTATTCCTTTTTGCAATCAAAGAATTTGATTCTTGTTTAAAGTTTAGCTTTCTTTTTTTTGCAAATCTATCTAAAATTATAAAGCCTATATTATGTCTATTAAGTTGATATTCCGCTCCGGGATTACCAAGTCCCGCAATTAATTTCATTAATTATTCTGTTTCCTCTACTACTGTATCTGTTGTTTCTTCATCTTCAGTTGTTTTTTCTGCTTTTGGTGAGTGAATTGAGACAACAGCAATATTACCTGAATCTTTAATTGTTACGTTTTCAATATTTAAATCTTTGATATAAATTGTATCGCCTAAATTAAGATTTTCAATATTTAAAGGAATGTCTTCGGGTATATGGCGAGGTAGACAAGAAACTTCTACTTCTCTAACGGTTATTTCCAAAATTCCGCCTTCTTTGATTGAAGCCGGGGTTCCAATAAATTTAATTGGGACAGATAAAGATAATTCTTTACCCTTATGAAGTTCTAAGAAATCGACATGTAAAAACTCACGACTTACAGGATGCATCTGACGAGATTTAACAATCGCCTGTAAATCATTACCATTTAAGGTTAAGTTAAAAACAGCAACTTCTCTTATACTCTTTCTATAGAGTTTTAAGAACTCATTTGCCGGGACCGATATATTTATACCGGGCTGTCCTTCTGAGTAAATAACAGCGGGTATTTGACCGCTTTTTCTAAGGTTCTTTCTCTCGGATTTTTTACCAAGTTCACGAGATTGAACAGCTAAATTGAGTATCATTTTTCCTCCAGAAGTTATCATCTAAATAATATGCTTATAGATTCCTCAAGATGAATCTTTTTAATTGCAGAAGCAAGCAATTCTGCAATGGACAGCTGAATAATTTTTTTACATAGTTTTTTATCCTCACTGAGAGGTATAGAGTTTGTAATAAACAAGTTATCAATAGGAGATTGATTAAGATTTTTAATTGCATTTTTTGATAATACACCATGAACACAACAAGCAAATATTTGTTTAGCTCCTTGTTCGGCTAACTTTGCTGCTATTTTTGTTAGTGAGCCGCCTGTATCGATAATATCATCGTAAAGAATAGCAATTTTACCTTGTACATCGCCAATGACATTTAATACTTCAGCATTGTTATCATTGCCAATCCTTCTTTTATCTCCAATTGCTAATGAACAATTAAGCCTTTTTGCAAAAGCTCTTGCTCGGTTTGCACCACCTGAATCAGGAGAGACAACAACCATTTCTTCAGGGTTGATATCTAAACTTTTAAAGTACCTTACAAATATTGGCATTGAATATAAGTGGTCTACAGGTATATTAAAAAATCCTTGAATTTGGTCAGCATGTAAATCTACAGTAATAACTCTATCTGCACCGGCGACAGTTATCAAATCTGCAACTAATTTTGCAGTAATTGGAACTCTCGGCTGGTCTTTTTTATCAGAACGTGCATAACCGTAATATGGTATAATACAACTAATTCGGGCTGCTGATGCTCTTTTTAATGCATCAATCATAATTAACAATTCCATCATATTATCATTAACCGGATAACATGTAGATTGTACTATAAAAACATCTGAGCCTCTAACGTTATCATTGATTTTTACAAAAGTATCATCATTGCTAAATTTAAATACTTCTGCATCACTCAATGGAATTCCGGCAAAGGAAGCTACTTCCTTTGCCAGATTTGGATTAGAATTTCCGGTAAATATTTTTAATTTTGAAAACATATGCCTCTAATTAGAATTCCTATTCTGCCATTTCAGGTTGTTCTTTTAAAGCTTCATTATATTTTTCAATAACAAGCTTTTCGATTTCATTTCTTGTTTCAGTGTTCAACGGATGAGCAATATCACGATATTCGCCATTTTTGTTTTTTTGACTTGGCATTGCGATAAAAAGTCCGTTTTTTCCTTCAATAACTTTGATGTTTTTGATGATAAAAGCATCATCAATAACGATATTAGCAAAAGCTTTTAGTGGGTCTGCAGGACGAAGAAATACTTTAACGTCTGTGATGTTCATTGGTTTGTCTCCTTCTTGTTGAGGTAATGTAACTCCAGAAATTTTGTTTACTTATTAATTTCTGGGCTTTTATGCAAGTATTTGGGTCATTAAAAAACGCAATCATAGTAGCGCCGCTACCGGATAATATTGCATTTTTTGCTCCCAAATCTTTTAATAAATTTAATGTTTGTCTGATGGTAGGATATTTTTTTGATATTCCTTCCTCCAGCTTATTAAAACAAAATACAGGATTTTGTGTTTTTAATAATTGTGATAAATTACTATTATGTTTATTGATTTGTGCCAAATCGTAAGCTTCTTTGCTTGAAATAGGGAAATTTGGGTTTATAAGTAAAATATTTTCTATATAAATATCATTTAGTTTGGTTATTTTTTCTCCTCTATTTTCACCTAAAGCTGTAAATCCTTCAAGAAAAAAATTTATATCACTGCCAAATTTTGAAGCTATTTCGTGCATATCAGTGATTGATAAATTTAAATTCCAAAGCTTAGATAATCCTTTTATTGTTGTAGCTGCATTACTACTGCCACCACCCAATCCGGCTGCGATTGGGATATTTTTTTTCAGCTCTATATTTGCACCACATTGAACACTATATCTATCTTTTATAAAGATCCCTACCTTGTAAATCAAGTTATCTTGATTATTCAGGTTATCAATATTAGACATAATTTTTAATTCTGCATTATTTGTCAAAGAAAATTTTATTTTATCATATAAATCTACTTCTGTGAAGAGAGTAGTTATGTCATGATAACCATTTTCTAATTTTTTATTTATATCTAAAAAAAGATTAATTTTTGCGTAAGAGTTTAGCCCAAAGGCTTTTTTTGTTTTGATTTTTAGATTCTCCATAGTAATAATAATAATAGTAATAGTAGTAACTATATCCTCTATAATACCTTTCGTGAACTATTCCGTTAACGATAATACCGGTTACGTTAATATTAATATTTTCAAGCATAGATTTTGTGCGTTGAATAACTGATTTTTCAGTATTATTTACTCTGATTACGAGTAAAAGCATATCAACTTTTTTTGCCATAATCATAGCATCTGTAACAGCGATGATAGGAGGCATATCAAAAAGTACATAGTCATATTTTTGTTTAAGTTCGGTAATCATTATATTTGCTCTATCTGAAGCTATAAGTTCTGAAGGGTTAGGTGGTATAGCTCCGGAGGTTATAATATCTAAATTATCTATTCCGGATGATTTTATTATTGTATTTATATTAAAACTTTCTTCGGATAAGAAATCGCTTGATCCGTTATTTCTTTGTAATTCAAATATATTATGAATCATTGGTCTTCTCAAGTCAAAGTCCACTATGATGACTTTTGATTTCATTTGAGCGAGAGTGATTGCAAGGTTTGCTAGAGACGTTGAT
This sequence comes from Candidatus Cloacimonadota bacterium, assembly GCA_023230175.1. Taxonomy (GTDB): domain Bacteria; phylum Cloacimonadota; class Cloacimonadia; order Cloacimonadales; family WRIO01; genus JALNXV01. The sequence goes on along the minus strand of JALNXV010000014.1, from coordinate 8,840 downwards.
TTACCTTCACTTGGGCCGGATGATGAAATAATCAGAGCTAGAGGACCGGGTTGTTTTTTTGCCATAACATTAGTTCTTAATGTTCTGTAAGATTCTGCAACTGGAGATTTTGGAGCATAATGAGAAATTAAACGAGAAGATATCTTTTTGCCTTCGGAGTCGTTTTTATTAAGTGAGACTAATTCTTCGCCGGTTTCCATATTAATTTCTTTGGTTTCTTCTGTATCGTTAATTGACATAAAAGGAATAGTACCTACAACGGGATATTTGATAAATCTTTCAACATCGTCTAAAGTTCTTATTTTAGTATCGGTAGAATTAATCATCATAGCCGCACCGACACCCAAACCAATACCAATAACAAAACCAATAAGCAAATTCATTTTCTTTTTTGGTTTGATGGGTATTCTTGGCATAACGGCACGTTCAACAATACGAATGTTACCCATTTTTGCTTGTTCAGCTACTTTTGCGTCTTCGTATTTTTCAGTTAATAGGCTGTATATTTTTTCATCGATACTGTAATTTCTTTGAAGTCTTGCTAATTCTAGTTCTGTATCCGGTAAAATACTCATTTTTTTATCGTAAGAATCTACAATATTTTGATAACTAATGACTTTTGCGTAAGAAAGATTTTCATTTACTTGAGCTTCGGCTATACGTTGAATTAATTCATTACGATAGTTCAGTAAATCTGTGGAACCTGTTTTAATGTTTAATGTTTTTTTAATTTCTTCATTTAGTTTAGCTTTAGAATTATCTAGTGTTCGGTTTAATTTAATAATTTCAGGATGATCTTCTGAATATTCATTATTATTGATTAATGTAGTAATTCTAGATTTAGTTCTAACAACTTCTTGCTGTAGTTGTTCAATATAAGGGGTTGAAAATGTTAAAGAAACATCAGATAAAAGTGTGTCTTGAGTGGCGAGATCTTTTTGTAAAAAATCTAAATTAATTTGGGCAATTTCATATTCTGCTTGTGCGGCCTGTAAGTTAGCATTTGCTTCGGAAGCTTTTTCTATCATTTGAACTGTTTCTTGAGTGAGTTGGAAAACGCCGGTTTCAATTTTATAGTTTCTTAAATCTTCTTCAGAATTTTGTAGCCTTCTTGTGATTGCATCTAATTGAGATTCTAAAAATTCTCTGATATTAGTAAATTCTGCTCTAGCGTTTTGAGTATTTTGTTGCATTAGGGCTTCAGAAAGTGAATTTACAATTATCATAGCTTCAGAAGGGCTTGTTGATTCAAAAGACACTGTTAAAATATCAGTTTCTCTTTTTGTTTCTACCTTGACGTTATTAATTATTGAGTTTATTGGGTCAAAAAATTCTTCGTTTTGATTTTTCATTATTGGGAATAAATCATAATCAGGATATTTTTGAATTAATTGGTAAGCTAAATTAACTACAGGACGACTTTTAATTATTTCGATTGTATTATTTATCGAGGTTTTTGATAATCCTTGACTGAAAAGCATAAAATCTTGAGAAGGACTTTTGTCTTCTAATATTACTTTTGAAGAAGCTTCATAAATTTTAGGTGAATTTAGCGTATATATAATAGTAACAACCATTACGAAAAAGAAGATACCGGTAACTAACCATCTATAGTTTAAGATTATTTTTAAATAATCCATTAAAGAAATTTCTTGTTCTTGATTATCATTCATTTGATTTGTATTGTAATTGTTTTCCATATTACCTCTTAAATTAGAAATTCTTTATTGTAACTATTACGCTTAATGCAACAGCAATATTTGCTAAGAAACTTGCAATTCTGGCAACAGCAAAAAATGAAGTTCCGGGTATGATGACAGTATCACCGGGCATTAGTTTTGGTATTAAGTCGGAATTGCCTGTAGAAATATATTTTTTCATATCAACGATTATTATTTTTTCTGAACCGTTTTCAAAACTGCGAACAATTTTTATTGCTTTTAATTTAGCATCATCTTTAGGCCCACCTGCTAAGGAAATTAAAGTTAATAAATCTGTATCATCAGGCACAATATATAGCCCGGGTTTTTGGATTTGTCCCCATATATATGTATATATTTTTAGTTGATCTTGTTCGTTCATAGTGCCTGAATAGCTAAAGGCAGATGAATTTGTACTTGAAGCAGCAGAACTTGCTGATTGAGCTAATAAGATATTATTTATTAAAAAAATAATTAATAATAATGTTAAAAATTTCTTCACAAAACCTCCTTGATGAAGCTTAATGGCAATTTAAAATTAAATATAAAAGTGTCAAGATGATTTTTCATTGTATAATAAATTTCCTTTCTTCCGATTTTGAACCTGAATTATAGTTAAGATTTTCGTCCATAGCTCCTTGAGCATCTACTCTCCAGTAATAAGTTCCTGCCGGCAGAGGTTCTCCGGTGTAATTGATATTAAATTCAGAATTTTCTGTAATATTTGATTCATCAAAATGCCACACATATTCTTTATAATTTAAATCCCCATCACTGAATTGATCATTGGTTTTAAGTATTAACACTCTTAATCTTGATATATTTGTGTTGTAAGAAACCCAATTAAATGAAAGTTGTGAACTGCTTATCAAAGTATCGCCTGGTTCCGGTGACAATAATAATGGTTTGTTAATTAGAGTAAAGTTTACAGTATCAGAGACAGTTGAGTTGCCTGTCATATCAACAACTTCTATAAAATAATGCCAATTGGTTTGGGTAGCAGGATTAGTTCCTGTGTTTTCTAATCTATCAATGTATTCTTCATTATCCCATCTAATTGAGTCAACTTTGACAGGATTTGGATTAAGAGATTCCGGATAGCGATAAATTCTTATTACTGATAGGTCATTATCAATTAAACGAGACCATTGAAGTCTTAATCTGTCTCCATCCGGTAATGGAGATAATCCGTTATTGCTGTCATTGATTAAATATCCGTCAATTAATAAATTATCTCCCATATCACCAAGATGGGGTATTAATAAGGGTTTATTTGGTGGAAGTTTATCTATACTTGTTTTATCGGATGAGGAACATGATATTATGAAAAGTGAAAAAAACAAAGAATACATAAAAATAGAAAGCTTTTTCATATTTATTCTCCTTAAAATTTAAAACCTAAACCTATTCGGTTAGTATTTCCTAAATTATTAGTAAGGAAAGCATAATCTAATTTAATATTATACAATTCTATACCAATTCCGGTACTAAAATTTTGATCGTACCAGCCTAATCTTAATTCTGTGAAATTTTTGTATTGCCAGGCTAAACCAAAGTAGTCAATTTTTTCATAAATAAAATCTTTAGAAAAGGCTAATATTAGTTTTGAATCTAGTGAATTTATGGGTTGAAAGTAAGCTAATCCTAATTTTGTATTGAAGAGAATTTCATCTTTATGTCTGCTTTCTACATCCCAGGTTAGGGTAGTATTAGAAATATCTTGTAAATTTAAAGACCATGAAATATCTCCTAACCATTCAACATCAGTCAATATTCCTAAGTTTGTCTTTGCCATAAATGAAAAATCAAAGCCTGTTCCATCGCCAATATAGCCCATCATTTTTCTTCGGATATATTTAAAATTTGCTCCTAGATAATAATCAATCGGTAAGTCAAATAAAAACCATCCAAGATCTACTGTTTGTTTGAAATGTTTTGAAAAGGCAAATTGAAATAAATCATCAGTGCTCTTAAATTTTCCATCAGGTATTGCTGTTAATTGAAATTCTTCAAAGGCAGCTCTTTGATCGATATTAGTTCCTACAAGATGACTTTCACTGTATATAGGTACATCATCAATTGTTAATCTGGTCCAATTGAATCCAAGAGTAACTTCATTTGGTAAAGGGTAGCACATATTAAAATTATCATAGTAAGCTAATCCTTCATATAAAAAAGCTCTCATTAGAGTAAATTCTATTTCTTTTATTTGAGAAATCCCTGATGCATTCCAATATATCGCTGAACCATCATCTGCGATTGCTGAATAAGCTCCTCCCATTCCTAATGCTCTTACTCCTGAACCAATAGCCATAAAATCACCTGCATAACGACCTGCTTGTAAGTTATAGCTCAAGATAATAATACAAACCGTTATCAGAATTTTTTTCATTTATTATTCCTCATTTCTTTTATTTCAATATAGATAATTTATTAGTTTTTATGATTTCTTTATTACCTTTATTTGCGATAATTTTATAGAAATACATACCGTTAGCAAGTTCATAACCTTCTTCATCTCTGCAATCCCAGCTATAAACTGTTCTTGGATATTCGTGATATCCGACAGACGTTGGAAGGTTTCTAAAAGTTTTAACTAAGCGACCGCTAACAGTATAAACTTTTAAGGTTACAGTATCGGCATCATCGGTAAGAGTATATGTAAATCTTGTTCTACCGGCGTTTACGGGATCTATGGTTCTACTTCTTACCGGATTAGGGTAATTTGCTGTTCTTATTAAATCAAATCTGTCGTTTATTTTAAAAGAAAATTGTCTTGAATTGTGATTCCCGTTTACATCTGAACAAGAAATAATTATCGTATAGTCTCCCTTAGGATGAGAAAGATGATATTTCATAGGGATATGGTTTGTATGTCCGGGTATAATAGACATTGCAAAATCTTGAGGATTAATGAGTTGACCATTGATGTACATTTCTATTGGATGCTCTAAGATATCTATGCCGTTTGCGTCACTAAATAAGAAAGATAGTACGCCTTTACCTGAGATATATCCTCCAACAGTAAATTCTTGACCTTCAACGTTAACGTCTATTAGAGGTACAGTTGTGTCATAATTTCGTAAGACGGTATAAGTCCCTGTTTTAGTAACGTCACAAATGACTTTTTTATTAACTGTATCTATATAGGATCCACCTTGTTGTATCCATTTTGAGGTATAAGCATCCCATCTAAAAACAGTAAAATTATTTTCAGTTTCTTGTTCTAAGACATCAGAATCTGTTTTGTGGTAAAAGAAACTTAGTATTATCCTTTTATTATTGGGTAATGTTCCAAGTGTGTCAATTAAGCCGGAATTATCAAGCAATGATATGTTATAGGCAGGAGAGAAGTCATTGTTTATAAGTTTTAGAGTCTGTATGTCAGGTTGATTGTCCGGGTTTAAGGACGGTGATTTCTCTATGGAGAACCAAACATCTTGTTGAAATATATTTTCCGGGATGTCTATTTTAAGATTTTTATCTAAGGAATAGATTGAAAATGGATTTAATCCTGCTTTAAAGAAATAATTATCAAGTTGATGACTCATTGAATTATTAGTATATGAATATTCTCCAAAATTTTCACCATTATTATTGACTATTGCATTAATTGTTAAATGTTGAATAGTTTGAGGTATGCTAACAAAAAGCCATATATTATCCATTATATTGATTGGATTAACTTCAATTTGATTTAATTCTTTAGTCCCGGACTTAAGTGATAAATTAGTAGGTTGCGAGATAACATCTCCTGAATTTTGGATTTGAATATTATAACCCGGTTCTCCATTATTTTCTGTTAAAAGCATATTGAGTATAACTAAGTCCGGAGCTGAGATTTTAAAAGAATAAGTTTCAGAATTTGTTATTGCACTATCATCAGCCCAGTAGATTTTAAAGTGGTAATTAATTATTTGTCCTGCTGCAAACGGTTTAATTCTATGGCTGATGTATTGTTCGGCGATATTGTCCCATAACATATCATAAGTATTTTCTGTATAATTCGTGATAGTAGTAAGAGTTAATTTATGGATGTTTTTATTTGTAAATAATTTGGTTGTAATTTGGATAGAGTCATTTTCAGTAGGTATGTCCGGGATGACATTTGATTCAGTAAAGATGCTATTACCAATTGCAAATTTACTATTTACGGAATACACTTGATTAGTTCCTGAAGCAATGATTTTTATATCACGCTTCCCTGAGCCTAAATCATTAGGTATAGTATATTGATTTTGAAATATTCCTTGTATTGCAGGAGATTCATAAACAATATTTTGTGCAATTTCATTTTCATTTAGGATATACATTTTTGCTGAATATACGTCAGGTGTAAAATTTGCATTAATCGTGAGTGTATCTCCCGGGTTTACTAAGTAATTATCGTTGTCTATTGATATTTCTCCGTTTTGTATAATTCTATGATGACCTATCATTGGGTCGCCTAAAAGAACACATCCTTGTGTAAGTGCAATTCCTGCATAACTATTGCCATATTGTCCAAAAAATTTTGCTTTTGTGTAGGTTGAAATTTCTCCGAATGATTTTAGATTTTTATTAAAAAATCCATCAGCTAAATAATTACCAAAATCTTCATCTTGTCTTAAATAGCCTAATCCTGAAAAACCGATATGAGCTATAGCTCCTTTACCGGGTTCAGCAACAAACACTTCTCCAATGGAAGCTAATCCTCGTGTATCAAATGCTGAAGCAAAACATGCTAAGCTGGAGACAAACGGATAATTAGTGTTAGAAAGTGTTTTTACATCATTAGCATTTAAGAGGTTATAGTCTGACCATATACGACCACCACCATGCCCCATAAATTGTAAAAATACAGTACCATCGTTAATTTTATCTTTTAATTGGAAAGTGCCACCGGTATATTGAGGAGATACTGTAGATACGGCTGTATAAACTCTATTTACTTGATAATAATCCGGAATATAATTTGTTCTTATATTTTCATTTTGTTGAGCAAAAGTGTCGGTATAATCTGATATTTTACCTCCTGAGGCGAGTGTAACTTGACTATGCCATTTGCTATGAAAGTCCGGATTATTAATGTAATGGTGCGTCTTTTCTGCAATAGAAAGGATATGTTCTTCTTCTGTAACACTGATTCTGGAAATGTGAAAATCAGGTATTGGATCATCTCCGATAATGCATGCATACCAGTTATCTGATGCGGTTGCACCATATTTGTTAGTCCAAATATTATATATAGGAATTATATCATATTTGTCAATATCAGCTTGATGTTTTTTATCAAAAATCCCGTCACCAAGTAATAAAACGTGAGAAAAACGTGGTTCAGTCCAATTATTATAAGCATAAGAAAAGAAATTTTTAATTGCCTTAGGAGATATTTGACCATTATTAAACTCATCATATATGTCTTGCACGTCAATAAGTTTTGTATTAATACCGTTTGTTTGCCAAGTTTGTTGTAGAAATAAAGCCCCTTCTGAGTTAACAAATTGGGTATTAGTTAAAATTAAATAGTCAGCTTGGTTATCTGGATTTAACAAATCTGAGGGAATATCATAAGAATATGCAAAAGGGGTTAATTTTTGGTTGTCTGTTAATGCAATGTATTCTATTTCATTAGAATTTATATAGTCTTGAAATTTTATTGTATAAGGCGGGATTCCAAGCTCTGTTAAGGGTTCAATGGTTATATTGTTAAATACACTTGATCCAATTTTATAGATGCTTACATCTTCTTGAGTAAAATTATGTAGTTCAAATTGATATAAACCAAAAGGGCGATTGGATGGCTTTTTAAACTTAAGAAAGTTTTTGTCTGTTCGGTATTCTCTCCAATAAGTAATCTCAAAATAATCTAAAAATATTTGTTCTAAATATCCCATTGGCGTATCACCGGGCATATCAATAAACATATTGTTTGTTCCATTTATTAAATAGCTATTAGCCATATTGGAGTGATTTTCAAATATTTGTTCTGTTTGATCTCTCCAACTTTGATTATTGACTAAGGCGGAATTTATTCTAACAATAGCGTGATGATCATAATCATTGCTTGAAGATAAATGAGAAGCACCCCAAACAGATACTTTTGCATTAAAATATCGGGTATTGACATTTAAGGGATATTCTAATTCAAATGGAGATATGTTTAGGTCAGGAGCTGTAATTGCTTTCCAAAATAATACATCTTCTTTGTGAAAGAAAGTATTACCTTGAGCAACTTGATTACCTAATCTATCTGTGAATACTTGATTTTCAAAATGCACTGTCTGCTCATATCCATCAGGGATGATGATATTGGATGAATTAGTCTCGTTTAATCCGCCGTTTTCTACAGCCATTCGTGTTCCTACTGTATCATTGAGTAGGAATAATTTATAAATGTTTTTATTTGTGTAAGAATGATAGTAGGCCTCTTCACCTTTGTTATGTTCACCCCAAAATTCAAGGTAGTCGCCGGGGTCAAAAGATTGGTCGTTTTCTCCTACAAAATGAATGGGGACCGGCATACCATTGTTTTTTAGTTCTAAATATTTTGGATTAAGTTGGTCAATATCCCATAAGAAATTAATATTTAAAGAATCTTGCATTACTTGCATTTGTTCTTTTAGTTCTTCGTAGGATATTTTATAAATACCATCTTCAATAATTACAATATTTAAAATAGAAATATCATTTAACCCTTTATATTTTGGTTCATAATTTTTCACTTTACTTGTGTTTTCTCTTTGCCATAATTTAGCTTTGTCGTAGTTTAATAATAAGTCGTTTAAAAAAAGACTGTACCTATCCTCATAAAAAGAATTTCGTGTTTTATTTGTTGTGCCGGAAATAGATATATTTATTCTTGCTGAGTTTATAATTTGAAGGGTGCGATTTTGAGAATTTACTTGGAATGGATGAAAAACAAAGCTTTGAATTTTATTATTGCCGGCAAAAGCACTTTCATTTGTTTTTATTGGAAAAACGGGATATAGGGTATTGCTATTGTAAAAATCTGTATTTGCTTGTAAAATATATTCAATTTCAGGAAGTGTATCTTGCTGTAATTGAATATTTTCTTTGTATCTTAATTCTATAGTTTCATTGGGTTCAATTAAAATGTTTGCAATTTGTGAAGTTTGGGTGTTAGAGATTGAAACATTT
>JALNXV010000259.1 GCA_023230175.1 Candidatus Cloacimonadota bacterium | reverse complement strand
CTTGTTGTTGTTGTTCTCCAGTTAATTTATAAGTCTCAGTTATATTTTGTTTTGTTAATTCTAATTCATCTTTTTTTAATTGAATATTTTCATTAAGAGCTTTATTATCATCAATAATTGCATTTCCTTCAGCATCTATATGAGAAGTTAAAGTAGGAAATGTTTGAATTAATTTTTCTTGGATACTTATTAATTCTTTTTTCTCTGCTTCAGTTTTTATGATTTTAGAATTTAATTCATCGTATTTAGATTTTAACTGATCTAAACTTTGGACTTCTTTCCCTAAATCTTTAAATGCAGCAATTGAACTATCAAACAAATCTTCAGTTTGTTTTTTAGCAGTTAAAGCATTTATACCCCATTGCAGTAATTCACCAGCTAATATTGATATAGCGGTTATTAAGGCTACTCCAGGGATCATCTTTAAAGCATTTCCAAACATTGCTGTTGCTGCTGCTCCTGCGGTCATTGCTGAAATTTCCGCTTTAGTAGCTAATACCAAACCCCAACTAGAAGCAATTGTTGCAATAATATTACTATTTAAACTCCAAAAACTTTTATTCATTAATGCAAATGTTAAAGTTAATAATGGAGCAAATGTTGCTAACATACCAATTTTATTAGTTATTGTTGTAAGTAATTCTATAAAATCAGTTCCTAAAGTAATAATATCTTTTAAAGAATCACTCTCTATATTACTCTGCCAAAACCCTTGTAATGTTGCTTGGAATTTTTCTAATTTGGCGGCTGAACTCTCTTGCCAAATTCCGAACTTCTGTGTCGAAATCCCCGATGACTCAAGGGATTTGTTATATAAGTCTATTGATTGAGAATATCCGTCCATTAGAGCGTAAAATCTTGATTGTTGACGAGTCAAATCTGTTACTTTCACCAAAAAAATGGTTACTGACTATAATACTTTTGTATTATAGCGGGAAAGGTACTCCTTTAAAGTGTTTGGTTACACTTGACCCTTCCTCTCTATGTTTCCATAGATGTTCAGACTATATCTTCATCCTTTAAAATAAAGGATGGTCTGCGTAATAGTCGTTACGGGGATTTTAATGTGTGTTTTAGATTTTATTTATAATTACATCGTATACTTCTTTAAAATATCCTAAATCAACAGAATTTTTATAATTAAGATTAATTTTATAAAGCATAGACGGAATTTCTAATACATAGGGGTATATTAGAAATATTAGTTTTTTTAAATTTTCAACATTAAACCTACAAAAATAATATTTATCTTTTTCTTTTTTTATGTCTACTTTAATGTCCCAAACTACTTTAAAATAATTTTGGATTATTAAATTTTCTTCATATGAAAAATTATGAGTACATAATTTACCATATCTATTTCCTTTATGTATAGACAAACAACCATCATCCATCCACCAAATTGCTAATGAAAGAGGGGATAATAAATTCAGCCATTTTCTACTTAACTTTTTATTACCTTCTTTATCACAAATTAGTAATTTAATAGATTTCATATCATTTTTATATTCTTGAATTGTTTGAAAATTATACCTGATATAATTATCTTTTGTAATAATTTTCCATACTTCTGTACTAATTCTTGATAATTTATCATGTTTCCAGTTTAAATATTCTATTTGTTTATCTGAATGACCAAATTGAATTATATTATTATCTTTCCTTATATGACTATCCCCTAATAAACCACCTAATAATATTTCTAATTCGTATGGTAACAAAGATGTTTTTTTCATCTCATTCTACCTCACTTTCTATTATATTTTATTACACACATTCAAATCTTCCCTCGGTATTGCCCTCGACTTTATACGTTAGGGGTTTCACCGATATAGCAAACTTTACGCTACCATGTTACCATGATAGGGGGCACTCATTTTACCCGCAATCGTCGTTGCAAGATACGCTTTCTGTCGAGAATCCAAATTTTCCCATTTAGCCCCGACCTCATCAAAAATAGTCCCTACATTCCTAAATTGCCCTTGTGAATCCATTAAAGCAACATTTACAGTAGCTAAAGCTGCTGCAACTTGATTAACCTTAGTACCATCCTCTTGATCAAACCCATATGCTTTCATATTTTGAATACGAGCAAGGATAGATTTAAACGAAGTACCTATAGATTCGGCACTTTCTCTTGTTTTACTGGAAACTACGGCGATCCATGAACCTAATTTTTCAAATTCTAAACCAATTGCTGAAGCGGAGCCACCGACTTTTTGATATGCGCGTCCGATTTCATCGGCTCCTGTAGCTGTGGCATCCAATCTGTTACTTTCATGAATAATAAATTCATTACTGACCATAATATACGATTTAATAATATTGTTAGGTATTATGGCGAGTAGGAATTTCTTCCTACTTCTGCACCTTCATACTAATTAAATTATACGTGCAGATCAGACTATATCTTCATCTATAAAGGGGTATTATAGATGTTTGGCGTAGCCATAATGTTACCATTATGGCATTTAGTCGTTACGGGTTCTATTTGTGATTTAATTTAATAATATACAACCATATTTATATTTGTTTAATAAATTCCATCGTTTTCTCTAATTGCTTATAAATATCATTTTCCCAAATCATATGAACTTCAAATCCTTCTTTAATTAAATAATTCATTTTTATTTTATCTTTTTCTCTAGTTTTTAATTGTTTTTCTGTTAATTTATCATCTGTGTATTTTAAAGGGTTCCCATGCCAATAGTCTCCTAATACTTCTATGACCATATTTAAAGAAGGTATAAAAAAATCCACAACAAATCTATTAAACATAGGATATTGCGGAATACTCGTAATATTATTATTTTGTAAATATTCATAAACAATTAATTCTGGTTTAGTAAATTTATTTTTTTGTTTTAATTTGGCATTTATTCCTTGCTGTTTAAGACGTTTTTGATTTTCTGGAGTTTTACTTAATACTTCACTCCAATATTTATTTTTACATTCTTTACTACAATATTTTGCTCTACCTTCTTCCCATGCTGGTCTTTCAAATTCTTTTCCACAATATAAACATTTTATTTTTATATTACCTTTTTTAAAATTAGGATTACCCTCACCTTTAAATACTTTACTATCAAATTCAAATCTACATTGTTTAGAACAAAATATATTTTTTTTATTTTTTGCTTGACTTTTATGTATTAAAACTTCTTTACTACAATTAGCACAATGATAAATATCTTTAGGTCTAGAATTTTTATTATTTATTCCTCTTAAAAATTCACTTTGATATTTATAATAACATTCTCTACAACAAAAATTATGTTCTTTAATATAACTTTTACCTTTTAATTTAAAATCTTTACCACAATAATCACATTTACAATCAACCATATAATCACCCCTGATTTATACGGTTGTACAATTATTTAATTAATCACAAATAGTCTTCCCTCGGTATTGTCCATTCCTGGAGTTTCACCGATATAGCCAAATTTTCACTTGTAACTCACGCTACAAGGGGGCAATTTTGTCTACCCAAATAACTAAATACATCTACTGCTCTCTCAGCACTAATCCCCATTGAATTCACTGTAGCAGTAATTATTTCTGCTGTTTCTTTAAATTCCATCCCTGAAATTTTTGCGTATTTTATAGTATTTTGAAGTCGATTATTCATCTGTTCTTGATTTAAACCTTGACGAGCAAATTCAACTGATGCGTTTGCTATTTCGGTTGTAGTGACACTCATAGATTTTGCAAGTTCATTATAACTTTTACCTAATTTAACTGCTTCTTCATTATTTAAATTCATTACAATGCGTATTTGGTTCATAGCATTATCAAGATCAATTAAATAATTTATTCCTTCAGAAATTTTTCTGAGTCCCCCGTAAAAAACCGACATAGCTGCAAACCACACGGGTACACGCTCCATTGCCGTTTTAAAAGACTCTGTAAAAGTTAAACCTTTATTTATTCGTAATTGTTCTTGTCCTAACTGCCTTGCTTCACTAGTTAATTTTTTTATTTTAATACTTTGTTCATCTAAAAATTTAGTATTAATATTGTTATCTGTTATTTTAATTTTAGAAATTTCTTCACGCATTTTCTGTAAATCTGTAAGTGTTTTTTGAGGTATTAATTTACTAAATTTTAAAACTACATCATCAATAGTATTAATAGCAGATTTTTTAAATGAAGAAATTTCCTTCTGCATATTATTTATATAAGTATAGTCTTTACCTACACTAGTCAATTTCTTAGTAGGATTTTCTCTATCATATTGATAATATCTATTTTCTTCAACGTTACTATCTGCTCGTCTTACCGTCGCAGTAACTAAACCAGTTTTGTTAACTGATAATCTAACTAATTCATTATTTCTATACATCTGAGCAAGTTCTGTCGATAATTTAATAACTTGTTCAGTTTCTTGTTTAGTTAAGGTTTTAGTATTCTTTAAATCTTCTTGTAATAATCCAATTCTTCTAGTAAATTCTTTAATACCTTTAGAATCAAATTCTTGATCTGCAACATCTATTCCTTGAATTTCTTTCTTTACATTTTTTAATTCTTTGATTAAATCTTTAGAACCAGTAAGTTTATATTGATTAAGTAACTTATCAATGTCATCAGTACTTTTTACTTTGAAATTAGAAACATCAGTTTGTCTTTTATTTTCTGTTTTTGTATATTCTGCATAATCTTTTACTACTTTTATAGTGTTTTGAATTTCTTTTCTATATTCTTTTAATCCATTTGCATTTATACTTCTATCTGCTACATTAATATTTTCTATTTTAGTTCTTAAATTTTCTAAATCTACGAGTGCTGTTTTTGATACCTTTCCTGAATACTGAGAAATAGTGTTATCAATTTTATCTAAATTATCATCTCTAAATTTCTTAACTTGAGTTTGCCGTTTTACTTCAGTTTTTGCTAAATCAACAGTGTATTTTTTTTGACTTATTCCGAACTCTTTCATTTTACTAATTACAAAATCTAATGCAAAAGATAAATCCTGAATTTCTTTTTTACTACTATCAGTATTTAAACTATTTAACTGAGTTTTAAATGAATTTAAAGTAGACAAATCTTGTGGATTAATAAATGCTCCATATTTATCTTGAAGATTATTTACTTTTTTATTCCATTTATTTTTGAATTTGTCAATATTTAAATCAGCTTTTACTAATTCTTTATTAATTTTTTCAATATTGATAGCTTCAGTATATGTAGTAGGTCTCTTCTCTCCGGTATGAACAGTAGTTTCTATCCCTTGATTATTTCTATGAGTAACATCTTTTTTATAGGAAGTAAATTTATCATCTTTTTGAGTTACTATTTTTGTTACTCTGCCTAAATCT
>JALNXV010000258.1 GCA_023230175.1 Candidatus Cloacimonadota bacterium | reverse complement strand
CTGCAATTGTTGTCTTACTCTGGTTTATATCTATACCATTATGGAAGCCTTTTTTAAGAGATCTTCTCCAATTAAATAATTATCAAGACGTCTTTTACATTGCGTTAATTAGCGTTGGTTTTTATGCTTTATTTGCTTTCAACAATGTTATTGATAGCATATTTTATGGCATTGGTAAGACAAAATATATGCTTTTTCAATCTGTTATAATAAATACTGTTTTTTATGGGTTCTTATTTATTCTTTATATCACAAAGATATATCAACCTACATTAGTATTAATTGCTATTATGTTTGCAACTGGTACTGCTCTTGATAGCATACTTACATATGGGATGTTTGCCTGGATGTTAAAGAAGAAAAACATAAAATTATTACAAATATAGCATCAATATTATTAAAACCATCAATTACACTTTGTAACAATATCATACAAATTTAAAATGAAGCCTCTTATTATGGCAAGAAAATACAATCAAAATGAAACAGAAAAACTTGTTGAAAAATTGTGGAGTGAATTAGAATGAAAACTTGTAAAGTCCATTTTTGAAGAATTTAAACTAGATAAAAGCTGTGCTTTTCTCATTTTAGAAGAATTACGCGAAGGCTCTTCGGTTTAGGCTTTTGCCACATCATTTGGAATCATCAAAAAAATATTAAAAAAAGATTATAATATATATTGGAAAACTCCAGCAGAATTAGATCCTACTATTATATTTGATTAATCAACAAAATGTAGACATTTGTCTGCATTTTTTATTATATGTTTAACCTAAAATAAAAAAGCAAGAGAATGAATGCCTCTCTTGCTATATTGTAAATTTCTATTTAAAAATATCTCCTACGTCTTAGAATAAACATAATGAATGCAAAGCCTCCTAGAGCTAATCCTGTGCTTGGAGAAGAACATCCTGGTTCTAATTCGGGTTCAGGTTCGGGTTCAGGTTCTGGCTCAGGTTCTGGTTCAGGTTCTGGTTCAGGTTCAGGCTCGGGCTCGGGTTCAACATACTTAGCAGTTACCTTAACTGCTACCTCTTCTTCAATTTCGAATCCTACAACAGTAATCGTAATCACTGTCTCTCCAGGTTTTAATGCTGTAATAATTCCATCTTCTATTTTTGCAATTTCTGGTTCACTAGAAGACCATACAACCTTATCCTCAAAACCTTCTGTGATTGTAATATCAATTTTTCCTGTATTGCCTTCCTCAATTGTCATTTCTTTTTGTTCAATCATCAATATTGGAGGAGTTATTTCTTTATTAATTTCTAAAACTCCTAAAAGAATTTCCTTGCTTTCAGCGGTAGAATAGCCAAACAACGCAATCTTATTCTGATCTTCAAACAAAGTTTTACTCAATTTAAAATACTTTGCAGTCTTGTCAATCGTTGTTTGTAATTCCCCATTTAAATATACTCTAACTTCGGATAATAAAACCGTTTCAATTGTTGAAGGATCTATGTTGATGACATAATTTTCTTCTGTTTCCATGTAAGTAATATTTTCATATTCACCATAGCTCGGGAATGTATTGAAAGTTACAGTCCTTTCTTGACTTGTACCATCCTTGAAATCAACTTTTACTTTGAAACTATATTCTGTATCCACTTGTAAACTACTAATTGTACCAACCAAATCAATATCTGAGGTTGCTCTTTTTGTAAAGACAACTTTATTACTAGCATTGGTAACTGTGATGTAATTCACATATCCATAACCTGATTGATCCCAACTAATCTCTGCTTTTGTTCGATTAGAAGCAATTGCTTCAATTTTAAGCTGACTCATATATTCTTCTTTCGAAAATTCTGTACTAATTTCTGCTCCTCGTTTCGCCTGTGATATCCCTTGGAAGGAAACCACATCGCTAGTATAAGCTTTATAACGAATCGCATTGGGAGTAACCGTCATTAACACAAACCGGTCAGCAGGATTATATGTAGCACCAGCTTCAATTGATATATAATTCTTTAATTGTCTTTGTTGTAAGGTATGCCCATGCCCCGTTAAATAAAAGTCAATATTATACTCGTTCAAAATAGGAACCCACATCGAATTAACAAGGGCACCATCAGTACCATATTGGGGATAATGTCCAATCACAAAGACATATTGCGGTTGCTCTGTCTCCATTATGTTTTTAAACCAATCAATTTGCTTTTGATATGCGCTAGCACTCTTAATTGTTGTATCAATGACAAAGAAATACGTTGTATCATATTTAAAGTAGTATGACGTCCCTGAAAAATCTACCGTTCCATTGTCTGGATTATTATGCATAGCATTAAAGAAACGCGGTCCTGCATATCCTCCTGCAGCATCTAGAATATCATGATTTCCAATCGCCATAGCAAGCGGAGCATAACGAAGCGTATCTGCATTCATAATAATTTCATAATCTTGTAATTTTCCACCATCATTAATAACATCACCACAATTGATAATGAAAGAAATTGGTGTATTGTTGGTATCTGCTTGTGCAAATGCATGAACCAATGTATCTAAATAATTTTGATTCGTAGCTGCAGAGCCATACAATTGCGTATCACTGATGACTAAAAAAGTAAAGGTTTCGGCACCTGCTGTCTTGAAAAAATAATCGCTAGACATGTTTGTTTTTCCAACGCGATAGCGGTATTCCGTATCTGGTGTCAAATCCGTTAAATTCACACCACACTTATAATTTGGCTTTGTTCCCGTGTATCCTAATGTTGTCCCTTCCAATTTAAAATCAATCGGAGCACATTCTCCTGGAATTGTAGTTGCATTGGCATAATCACTATCTTCTTTTAATGCTAATTGAACAAAGGTTCCTTGAAAATCAGTTTGCCAGAAAATATTCATTTCTGTTGCCATATCCTCGCCAGGATTTGTTGCCATAATATGAACATCTCCATTACTCGCAGCAACTTTCAACGGTACAGTAGTTCCTAAAAAAACCAGTAAAAATAAAATTATCATCCATGATCTTTTAAATAATTTCATTGCTTTCTCCTCTCATATCAAATCATTTGTATTTATATACTTCTTGATTTTAACATTTTTTTAGAACAATGTAAACTTTTACCGTTGTCTTATCATTTTAAAAAGCACTTGTCTTCCAAGTGCTAGAATTAATGCATATTAATTTTTTTGCTTGTATTTTTCATAGAAAGAATTAAACATTGCAATGGTTCTTTTATCATAGACAGCTTCAATCGAAGCACTTGTTTCACTTACAATTACTAATGAATCATCAATTGGTGGTACTTTTTGTGCTTCTTTCATCGCTTGAAAACTCTTCAACACAATGTGATCAACATAAGCCGTTGGATTCGCTGGATAATCTCCTTCCATCTTATCGGTATCATTGCCTTTGTTCACTCTTATTTTCACCCATGCTGGAGTCCCTCCTCCTTCAGTTTGATATAAAAAGGGAATATCACGAGCAAATTGGTAAAGTTTCTCTTGGCCATTTTCGTTTTTTAAGAGATAGGCACTATAGGTTCTTAGCTCACTTTCACTCACAGATGCATCCCAAGTAATCACAAGACGCAGCCATTCTTTTGGTGTCCAAGTAGCTTTTGATTCTAAACGAATGCCATATCCACCCGAAGTCTTGTCAATACGGTACCGAATTCCACCACCCTGATGAAGATGAATACTAAATAAGCGATAGTTTTTATTGGAATAAATTTCAAAAGACATTTGACTATTTAAATCTTCCAGCCTTACATCCACAGCAAAATAGCCATCACTAACAGCAGGAAATCCTCTTTCGAGCTTTGCATCACAATAATCATTGCTTGTTAAGCGAAGCGCATAATCGAGTTCTGTTGGTTTAGCAATAGCTTCTGTATCACTACGAAAAGCCCCAACTAAGTCATCCGTTTTTAAATCACTATTTAAACTCCATTCATCTAAAAAAGTAATATGCTCAAACCCCTCATACCAAATTTCAAATTCTTCAGGAACTCTATTAATTTCATCTTGAATTGGCGGAACATCTTCTTGAATAATTTCAATGACGACTGTTGCTTGTTCGACACCCACTTTGACTGTAATGACGACTTTTCCTTTTGCCAGTCCCTTTACAAGGCCCTCATCGCTAATAGATGCTACCGTTTTATTATTTGTTGACCAAAGAATTTCATCCAGATTCACATTTTTATTAATACTCAATTGTATTTCTTCATCGATGAATATTTTTTCTTTACCTTCCGTAATTGTTAAAACAACTTCTTCCTCAGGCTTTGTGCATGCCATTAACATTCCTGTTAAACTAATAAGTAAACAGATAAAAAGACTCTTTTTCATAATGATCGTGTCAAATGAATGACGTTTTCTCCTTCCGTGTTAGTTTTTTTGTTCATAAATATAGTCAGTATCATATCCATTTTGGATTTTTGCTTTGCTAGCATCATAATAATCACCATGAACATAACCAGTATTCGATAAATAAACAGGGATTTCATTATATTTTCCTTCGATTGCTGCTGCTAGTGTTAATAGTGCTAGTGCATCATTATCGTTAATACGACAATAGCGATGATTTTCTGATTTTACAAAATAACCACGATAAAATTTAGTAGCAACAATGTTATCCGCGATAACCCGTGCCATATCTAAATATTCACTTCGTTTTGTAATCTCATGTAAACAAACAAATGCCATGACTCCAAAACTACTATTAACACTAATGCCTGTTGAGGGATTGATTGGATTCCTATTTAATGACATTTCTTTTCCATTCTTATCTGCACCAATATCTCCATATCCCAGTCCTTGAGCCACTTCTCTTAATAAGTTCCAAAGTTCTTGATCTGCGGGAAATAGTTGACAAGCTCGCGCTATCGTTAACATATGTTCACTCGTTAGATTCAAATAATCAATGACTGTTCCCTTATCGCCATAATAACCATCTTTTTTAAAAACATATCCTAACATTGATTGCCCATCATTCCACATGGGTAATAATCGTAACTCCTGATTATTATCATAACATAAAGCATATTCGTAGTATTTTTTTATGGTATCCACAGTCCAGCTTAATAATTCTTGATCCTTAAATCGTTTTCCAATATAAAGATTAATATTCATACTATCAATAATAATTGAAGCAACATTTTTGAATAAAACATTTCCTTCCAACGCAATTTCCTTAAAATCATCACCAAATTGACGTTTAGCACGATCGCCATACTTAGAATTAGTATCTTGATCATCGGTTGTTGTATCACGCTGTAACGGTTGTGTAAACTGGTATACAGGTAGTCCTGTTTCGGGGTTTTGTGCTAATTGGTATTGGCGCGCTAAGTATTTCCCCCATGCTGTAGCAGTTTTGTT
>JALNXV010000257.1 GCA_023230175.1 Candidatus Cloacimonadota bacterium | reverse complement strand
AAATGTAAAAAAATATTTTGGTTCTAGCAGTACTTTTTATAAAGGTATGGTAGAAGGTATAAATAAAGCGATGAACTTTGATCTAGAAGAAAGCTTAGAGAAGTATCGAGAAGTATTGTATGCTGAAGTTTTAATCCAAGGAATGCTATATGATAATCGAGTGGTAAATATCGATGATGTAAAATCAAACTTCAAAAATAAAAAGATGATTGGAGAAATAGAGAAGTATATTAATAGAACAAAAGAACTAGTATAAAAAGTCTTATAGCATAAAATTTTTATAAAAGCATTAAGAAAGAATGCTATAACAGTTTTAATTGATGAAGACACGAAAGTACCAAACCAAAAAGGTACTAGACATTTAGTCAATTCAAAGCGAGATGATGACAATACATAGGAACAATTGCTCAAGGGAAAGTAAACATGTTAAGAGAAAAAACAAATACTAACAAAAAGTATAAGCTATAATTTAAGTAAAACCAAATTAGAATTACTGGTAATGTGGTTAAACATACTTGTAAAAATGCTAAAGATGGTTATTGGTTAATATTAAGGAAACATTTTTGGGGAAAAGTTTTGTCCACCCAATATCATATTTAGCATATCCTGATAATGTAAAAGAAGAATTTCTTAAAAAGAAAGAAGAAGCAAATAAATAGATGAATTTTAAATCTGCCACCTAAGGTATAGAAAAGCACTAAAAGTGGTCTTTTTTACGTTATGGATGATTATATGTGGAAAATATGATAAAATATTCATAAACATAATTATCTTTTTAGAACTTTATTTACTATAATAGTGAAAGGAATAAACTATCGATACATGCATTCAAAAGAACAATTATTCGAAATATTAGTCAATGACTACTTAAAATACTTTTACAATTTTTCATTGTCAAGAACAGTAACAATTACTGATGCTGAAGATTTATCTCAAAGAATATTAGTAGAATGTGTTGATGCTATTAATAGAGAGGTAGATATTCAAAACATTAATGGGTATTTTTGGAGTATTGCTCATAATACTTATAAAAGATATTTAAAAGAAAAAAATAATATTATTGTTTATGACAATGAATATTGTATGAGAATTGAAGATAGTAGTAATATTGATACAACAAAAGAAAAAGAATATGCAAAAATTAGGTATTGTTTATTAGTACTTTCAGGTATGTACCGAAGAATCATTGTCGATTATTATTATGAAGAATTAAAGATAAAAGACATTGCTGCTAAATATGAATTATCAATTGAAATGGTCAAATGGTACTTACAAAAAGGAAAAATAAAATTAAAGGAGATTTATCAAATGGAAGTTAATTATGGGCGAAAAAGTATCAAACCATTAAATTTAAGTGTTTATTATTCAGGTATTGATTTCTCAAGAGTGAATGTATGGCAATTATTCAAAAGATTGTTACCAAAACAAATTGCAATTTCTTGTAAACAAAAATCTAAATCAATTAGTGAATTAGCAATAGAACTTGGAGTTGCTAGTTGTTATTTAGAAGAAGAAATGAATATACTAGTTGATGGTGGCATAATAATGAATAACGGAAAAGATCGTTTCCAAACGAACTTCTTAATAATAAATAAAGAAGATAGTGATGAAATTAAAAAAGCCTATGATGAATTATATAAAGATTATATAATTATAGTTGAAAATGTATTTAATAAAAATCTTGATAAACTTAAAAAGACAAATATGTTTAAATATAATGCAGATGAAAATAGATATAGATGGATATTTGGAGATCAAATAGTGGATTTTGATTCAAGGATACTGCTTGTTAGTAATGATGAATATCCAAGAATATTATCATGTGGAGCAAGAGCATTCATATTTGGAGAAGAAAATAGTGGATCAAAGTATGGGACAGGTCAAACGCCAACAATAGTTGATGACTATAAATTATGGGCAAAAGATTCAGTTGCTCTTGGAACGCATTGGAAAAATCAAGAGATATTAAAGAATAAAAAGTATGCTAAAATCATTGTTGATGTATACAATGGAATAATAGATGATAATTTAAAAGAAGACTACGCATTTTTATTGAAAGAAGAATACCTGATAAATATAAATGGGAAAATATATGCAAATGTACCTTATTTAGGAAAAGAATTTAATGCTTTAATGAAAGAAATCAATAAAGATTTGTATGATGTTTTGAAAGATAAATCACTAGAAATATATAACAAGATAGAAAATATAGTGAAAAACACCCTTCCTAGTTCTTTAAAAGAATATGTTCATGGATATACATTTACACTTTCAAAATTTTATTCAGGCATTTACTTTATGCAATATCAAGTAGAAAGTGGCTTTTGTAAATTAAATAAGAATCGCAGCGATACAATTGCATTAAATTATTTTACAGATAATTAAATAAGACAATACTAACCACCTATGGCATAAATGTGCATAACCCATTGAATATTTTGATAGATTCTATATTAAAAAGTTATAAAAACAAAGAAGATAGACTTTAATTACCATAATTTTTAATGATTGTTAATTAACAGTCAAAATATTTCTATTTTATTAATTATTATAACTATTTTAATATTATAGCAATAATTTTATTTTGTTTATTGACTAATCTATCCATATATAATAAAATAATTGCGGAAGAGGTGTGAATAATGAAGTATTGCAGTAAATGTGGTGAAGAAATTTATAATGAAGCTGTTATATGCCCAAGATGTGGTTATAACACAGAAAGATTTGAACCTATTCAAGAACAAGGCTCAAAAGTAGCAGGATTTTGTTTAAGATTCTTTTTAGGAATTTTCGGATTAATTATTGGATTATGTCTTAATAAGCCATTAACTAAAAAAGGTGCCATCAGTGGTTTTATTTGTCAATTTATTATTGGTCTCATTATAGGACAAATCTATTTTTAGCTCTTGGTGTTGCTACATCTATTTATATGTAAAGAAATAAGATGTATTATAGGTATTTCTTTAAAAGCTTTGATTAAATTAATATAGAAAAAGTTATCAAAAGCATAAATATAGTCTTTTAGCACTTATCCTTTTAATGATTACCTCAACTATTTGACGATTGCTTTTGTACTATTATATCTTATGTCTATTGCAATATAACACACTTGTGTTTCTTCATTAATAATATTTTATTGACAGTTTATAAAATATGATATAATAATATTGAAGTATGTTTAAAAGGGGGAATCTAGATTGAAAAAAGCATTTAAAATTTTTCTAAATGTTTTTATTTTAATGATTGTTTTTTTAGCTTCAAGTTGTGATAAACCAACTTACTCTATTACATTTAATAGTAACGGAGGGACTGAGATATCTTCAATCACAGCAGTAGAAAAATCAAAGATTACAAAACCATCTGATCCGATTAAGGAAGGGTATACGTTCAATGGTTGGTACTCTGATAGTAGTTTAATAGAACCTTTTACATTCAAAACTATGCCTTCTTCCAATATAACTTTATATGCAAGTTGGTCAGTTAGTCAATATTCAATTAGTTTTAATTCCAATGGAGGTAGTATTGTTCCACCAATCCAACAAGAATATAACACCATTGTAATATAACCAGATGATCCGATGAAGGAAGGATATACGTTTGATAGATGGTACTCTGATAGCGGCTTTCAGGAAGTTTACACATTTACAACGATGCCATCATCTAATATTACACTATATGCTAATTGGATAGAATTAGCGGAATTATCAGAAGACATTATTTATGAAATAGTTGATAATGAAGCAATCATTATTTCATATACTGGAATTGAAAGCATATTAACGATACCAGATTCTATTTCTGGTTCACCAGTAGTTAAAATCAATGATCAAGCTTTTATCTATAATCCATATTTAGAAAACGTTGTTTTAGGTAAATTTGTTTCTACAATCGGGAATCAAGCATTTTATAATTGTACTGGCTTAATAAGTATTACAATACCTAATAGTATGATAACCATAGGAGAAAATGCATTTTATAATTGCATGAACTTAGAAAGTATAGTACTATTAGAAGGAGTAGAAAGCATTGGGAATAATGCATTTGCAGAATGTAGGAGTTTAGCGAATATTCAACTATCCAATACTATAAACAGCTTAGGAGATAATACATTTAAGAATTGTACTAGTTTAACAAGTATCGTAATTCCTAGTAGTGTAGAAAGTATCGGAAATAATGTATTTGAGGGATGTAGTAGTCTATCAAGTATTACGATTGATAATGGGCCAATAAGAATAGGAAATAGTGCATTTTCAGGTTGTAGTAGTCTAACAAATGTTCAAATTCCTAATAGTATAACAAGTATAGGAGAAAGAGCGTTTTTTAGTTGTAATAATTTATTAGGTATTGACATTCCTAATAGTGTACAAAGTATTGGTAATTATGCCTTTGATGGTTGCAGCAATCTAGCAAGTGTTAAATTAAATTATGGTTTGATAACGATAGGAGATAGTGCATTTGCAGATTGTAATAAAATAGCAAGTATTGAAATACCGGATAGCGTAACGACAATCGGAAGTAATGTATTTGCAAATTGGAATACGATTACCTCTATTGTGATACCTAAGAATGTGCAAAGTATTGGCATATATGCCTTTTGGGGTTGTAGTAGTTTAACAAAAATTACAATTCCTTTCACTGGAAATAGTAGGACAGCAACAGATTCTTTGTCTTACTTCATGTTTATCTTTGGATCTAGTCCTACTAGTATTCCAAAAAGTCTAAAGGAAGTCGTTGTGACAGATATCACTACCATTAAAGATAGCACATTTAGTTATTGCTCTCAAATAGCAACTATTGTTTTACCAAGCAACTTAACAAATATTGAAGATTCCGCCTTTGTTAGTTGTACTAGTTTAAAAAATATTGTGATACCAAGTAATGTGACCAATATTGGAGATTATGCCTTCAGAGAATGTAGTAGTCTAGTTAATATTGAAATTCCAAGTGGAGTAACTAGCATTGGACAATATGTATTCTATGAATGTAGTAGTTTGTCTAATATTGTAATCCCAAGTAGCATAGAAAGAGTCGAGAAATCAGCGTTTTTTGGTTGTAGTAGTTTAGCAAGTTTTGTAATACCAGATCATATGACTAGTATTGGAGAATATGCATTTTGTAATTGTAGCAAATTGACAAACATTTTTATCCCCGACAATGTGATTACTGTGGACCGATATGCATTCTGGGGATGTAGTATGTTATCTATTTATTGTGAAGCGAAAATTAGACCTGATGGATGGAGTCAATATTGGAATCCAGATAATCGCCCTGTCCAGTGGGAATATTCAAAATAAGGTCTAAATGAATATTAAATATGATGAAACAATACAAAATTGTATTAAAATGTTTGTTTAA
>JALNXV010000256.1 GCA_023230175.1 Candidatus Cloacimonadota bacterium | reverse complement strand
CACAGAACTATCCTTGAAAATATAAACCTACTAATCGAAGATAATGATTTCATCGCAATCGTAGGTCCAAACGGAGCAGGAAAATCAACCTTGCTTAAATTAATCCTAAATATGATACCTATGCAACAAGGAAATATACTCATTAATAATATACAAAATAATATCTATCTCAAAAATCATCCTATCGCATATCTGCCTCAAAAAGAAGAAATTGATTCCGGGTTTCCCATCAAAGTAATTGATTTAGTCCTCTTAGGTCGTATGTTTTATAAAAAACTTATTAAAAGATTTACAAAAGAAGATTATGAAATAGCTTTGAAAAACATTGACTTAGTAGGCATAATTCATTTAAAAGATAAATATATAGGTTCCTTATCCGGCGGAGAATTTCAAAGGATGCTTTTAGCAAGAGCCCTTTCAACAGAATCTACATATATCTTTCTGGATGAACCGGAAGCCGGAGTGGATAAAACCGGTGTTAATAATTTTTTTAAATTACTAAAACTTTTAAATCAACAAGGCAAGACTATCATTACGATCTCACACGATTTACATATGCTATCTGACTATTGCACTTCCCTGGTTTGTCTAAATAAAACACTACATTGTCATTCACAGCCAAAGTTATTAACAGCTAAAGAACTACATAATACTTTCGGCGAAAACTTTCATCTAATAAATAAGGAATACTAAATGTTTGATTGGTTTAATATTGGTTTTTTAAGATTAGCATTTATTGGTGCACTTCTGTCAGCAATATCAACATCGTTACTAAGTGTATTTATAAGTTTAAAAAAGATATCCTATATGTCAGAAGCACTTTCGCATATTTCTTTTACAGGCATAGCAATTGCCTTATTTTTTGGGTGGTCTGTTTCCTGGGTGAGCGGGATATTTATCTTAATAATGGTCTGGGTGATTCAATATTTAAGCAAAAAATATAAATTTGAAGAAACAAATATTACCTTTATAATCTTATCGGTATCTATGGCTCTCGGAGTAATTATCTTATCACTTAAAAAGTCATATACAATGGATTTAGCAAGTTATATGTTTGGTAATATATTGTTGGTTAATAAATTAGATTTATATATGTTTTTAAGTTTGATTGTTTTTAACATACTCTTCTTGTATGCTTTTTATAGAGAAATCCTCTATATGACTTATAATTATGAAATAGCTAACTTTTATCACGTACCTGTAGATAAAATATACCTATGGTTTTTAGTATTACTTGCCCTTAATATCATTATTTCTGTCAAAATAATTGGCATTATTCTAATAACAGCTCAACTTGTTTTACCGGGAATGACTGCATTAAACTTTACTAAAAAAATTCCAAAAGCAACTTTTATTAGTGTGATAATTGCTTTAATATCGTCTTTTATTGGCTTTTTGGGATCATATTATTATAATTTCCCTTCAGGAGCTGTAATTGTAATGATTTTATTTTGCTTTTTTATAGCATCACTAATTATCAATAAAACAAAAGGCTGTTCAATATAATACCGACTTGTAAAAGGCAAGCAGGGATGCTCGCACAACATAATTGCTCAAAAGTCTTAATATAAATTAAAAACCTTTAATTAATCTCTTAAATCTTTTATTTTAAACTCTTCAGGCTTTTCATCTAATTTTTCGCCAATATTATCAAAATCTTGTTTAAGTC
The DNA here is from genome assembly GCA_023230175.1 of Candidatus Cloacimonadota bacterium. Lineage (GTDB taxonomy): Bacteria > Cloacimonadota > Cloacimonadia > Cloacimonadales > WRIO01 > JALNXV01. The sequence continues at coordinate 3,695 of JALNXV010000256.1, read as the reverse complement.
TTTTAAATTGCTCTTTTAGTTCTTCTTTTCTTTTGATTCTCTCTCTTGCAGGTTCTACGATTTCAGTTTTTAAAATAACAACCATCTCTCGATTATTTTGTTCAAATCTTTCATAACCAAAGAGGTATTTTAAGCCTAAAAACCACCAAGGTAAATCTTTCAAGAAAGGTATTCCTGTCCTTTGTTTTGTATATTCAACATCAACAAGTCCTGCCATAACAGTCTCTTCACCGTGAAACATTAAGACATCTGTTCTTGTTTCATTTTTATTGATAATTGTTGAAATCTGTCCGGGAGTAGCATTACTTTTCTCAACAGATGCCTCTAAAAAGATTAATTCAAAATCATCTTCCTTAATCAGAGTAGGTGTAACAGTTAAGATAATACCGGTAGAAAAGAATTGATCTGAGATATTGCCTGCTTCATCAGTAGTTTTAACAGAAAAATCTTGACCAACTTGAATATGACCCTCTTTACCATTTAAAACCGTAATTGATGGCCTGGCAATGACAGAACCTTTTTGATTAGCTTCAAGCGTTTTGAGTAATGTATTTACTTCAATCACTGTTGAACCTTCATTGAATTGATGTGCAGCAGATGCTGAGAATAAATCATCTGCAACTTGACCGGCAGCCTTAAAATCAATTTGTGCTTGAACTTCTCCATCAACAAGAGTTGACCAATCTATACCCATACTATTTAAAAAACTTTTATCTGCTCTAAAAAAAGTAGCACTAATTCTTATCATTTTATCATCTACACTATACTCTGAAGATTGTCGTGTAACTACTTTATCAGAAATAATATATACTCCGGGATTTTCTTGTAATTCTAAATTCAAGGTATTAATCATTAGTTGTAAAGCATCTTTCCATGGTAATTGATTGATTTGAATCGGTACATTACCGGTAAAAGAGCTCATATTAATTATATTCTTGTTTTCCTCAGCCAATGAAAAGTTTTCAATAATTTTTAAGGCAGTCTGAAAATCAAGATTTTTCTGTATAGTTATTCGTGTATTTAAAGTCTGAGCAACTAATAAAATAGAGCTCAAATAAATAATAACAAATAAAAATAAAACTATTTTCTTCATTCTAAATTCCTTTTTCTAAAGGTATAGTAACCGTTTCATATAAACCGGTTTTATTTATTTTAAAAACCGCTTCTTGTTTTTCTTCATCAATGTGACTAAAATAACCATAAGCTACTTTGTCTTTATATTTCAAAGTAATAATTTGTTTATTTTGTTTAATAAAAAACGCCTTATCTTCAGTATATGAGACTAATATTAGTTCTTCATAATTTAATAATTCATCTTGCATAGGATCTCTTAAAGGTCTATGAATCCGGGCACGTAAAGGATCATTTAATAAATGTTTAAAACTTATCCTTCTCAAAGGTTTTTCAAGTATATTAATGCCTGTTTGGTTATCAACCCAAGGTTTCAAAACAAGATTAAAACTAATAACATTCATAGGCCCGGAATCAGTTTCTTGAAGAGATGGATTTAATTGTAAACTTTCAATAGTATATAAAGCTAATTGTTTCTCAATATAATTGATAAAATTATATAATGTGATAATGTCTGTTTTACCGCTTATAGTATATTCACTGAGAGCATTTTGACGCTGACCAACAACAAAATTAAACTGAAAATCCGGTGCAAACTTAGCAATAATATTTTGAAGATATTTCCACGTAATCTGTGAATCTTCATTATCAAGATATAATTTACTATTTGTATTAATCCAATTTTCTACATAATCTTTTTTGTGCTTTAAATAAATAATTTGTAGAGTATCAGGTCTTACTTTAGATAAAGCAGATAATTCCTTTGTAGTTTTTTGTAGATTATCTTCAATTAATACAATATCTTTTTTAAAAGATGCAATTCTGATTAAAAAAAAGATAGATATCAACAATAACAACGAAAATAATATTAGTGAGTTTCTGATTGAATATGTCATTCATATTCTCCAAATAGGTTTTTTAATTGTTCTTCTGCAGTTTTACTTAAAGCATTTTCTGGATATAGCCTAATCAATTCAGTATATGTAGAAATAGCTCTATCATAATCTGTTAAAGCTTCATAAGACTTTCCTAAAAAGAAATATGCTTCCGGTAATTTATTCTTTTTTAAATCAATTACTGCAAGAAAATTTTTACTTGCTTCATTAAATTCACTCAAAACATAATATGTTTCACCTAACAAATAATAAGCAAGATCAATATCCTTATGTTCCCGATATTCTTCAATTACAGTATGAATACTTCTGATAGTTATCTCAAAATTGCCTGACAAATAATTATCCCTTGCTTGATTATATAAGTCTTCAAATGAAATTGTAATCTCAACTGCTTTTGCTTGAGGTCTCTCATTTACTCGAGGTGTCTGTTGAACATCTTTCTTTTCAAATTGAGGAATATTAAATTTTTGTATATGCTTTTCTTGATACCATTCAAGAAAATATTCAAAACTTTCCAGATATTTTGGAAGTTGTATAGTTTCAGGGAACTTACCTAAGGGTTTTGAAAAACTAATATCAAAATCCCATACTACTGCACTACTAATTTTATTTTCATTAATTCTGGAAATCGCTCCATCAGCAAATAATTTAGCTAAATTTGATATCCTATTGCGATGATAAGATTTACCCTTGATAGTTATTTTTGAATCAGTACTAGTAAAATTTTCAATCCAACATAAAGGATTATTATCAGTAAATTCTGAAAGTGAATACAATACTTCGGAAAATGAATTTTTTTCATTTGCAATACTTACAATTTTACTATTTATTGTATTATAAAAAGAAATTTGTTCTGTATAATCTTTCAATAAAATCTCGAAATTTTTTAAGGTATTTATTTCATTGCTTGTAACACTATATTTATTTTTTAATTGTTCTAACATATATTGATTTTTCAAACAATTACTTGTTCCAAGAACAGTAACAATAAATAATAAAGCTAAAATTAAAAAGCCGTGCCACTCGATTTTAAAGACTTTTTGGGCTTCTATTATCCTTTTTGGTAAAAGGTTAAATCTATTAAATTCTTTATAATTAGGATTTGCTCCCTTTAAAGCAAGAGCAATGGGAACAATAAAAGAAGGTATAGTATTAACGTTAATATCATCAGCAATTTCAATATTTATCTTTTGTTTTTTTTCAATTCGGCATAAAGGAAAAAACAAATTATGTTCATAATTAGTTTTTTCATTATAAAATCTAATATCATCTTCAGTAGCATAATCTCCACATAATATCATCTTCTCTATAATCGGGAATTCAGAACTCTCTTGTTCAAGCATAATTTTTGCAAATACAGCTTCTCTAACCTTTTCAGGATCTGTATCATAAATCATAATAGGGAAGTTTTTGACAATTCTTTTTCCATTGATTACTATACCCAATTTAGCTTCATTACCAATATAAAGGATTGTTGTATATGAATCATCTTGAGAATTATAAAATAAGTTAATAATATTCATAATACTTACCTCAATAGGCTCAATATATTGATAATAAAGATGTTTTTTACTATATATAATATTTGCAGTACTGTTTAAAAGAGACATCAATTCAAAATCACCTTGGTGAATTACAGCATAATATGATTTATCCGGATTTTGCAAAAAATCAATATTATAAGATGAATCTTTTATTTGTTCCGGAGCAAGAGCTAATTTAGTTAAT
>JALNXV010000255.1 GCA_023230175.1 Candidatus Cloacimonadota bacterium | reverse complement strand
TTTTAGAAAATTCATCTTGGAAAATAGGATTTGTTTCTCAAAAAAATCAGAGAAATAACTATTTACATCTGAGATAAATATATCTTCTTCTTTTTGGATAAAATCAGTTTGGGGAGTAAGATATTCAGAACCAGGTAAAATTTGTCTTGTATTATTTTCAGCAAAGCTAATTTTTTTGAGACATTCAATTATGACATTGGAATTATTTTCATACTTACAAAGAATAATGTTTTGATATCGAGGGATCATTTCTAAAAACAAATTATATATTTCTTTTTGATTGTAAATATTCCATTTTGTAAATTCTAATCTGATTATTTTATCGTTATTGATTAGCTCAATATCACTTATATTGGAATGATTAAGAGTGAAATTAAAGTTTTGTAATTCGGAAGTTTTTTGAAATGGTAAATTAAGTTTGTTGTGGCTTGTGAATAAGATATTATCATTATTATACAGACAAATAGCCAGAGACATATTTTTTTCTTTAAAAGATATAAGATACGTCTCTTCAAATCTTTCTAAATAATTATAATTTAATCCTTGTAGATTGCTTTGTTCAATCCATTTTTTATAATAAATAATATTCATAAACTTTCCTTATTACCATTTAAAAAATCTGATATTTAATGTCAATTAGTAATTAGATTTAGAAAAGAGATTTATAAAAAGTAGTTTAATAATTATGTTGTACGAGTATCCTTGCTTGTACTAAAAATTTTAATTAATAGGTATTTAATATTTTATGAAACTACAAGCTGGAAGCTTGTAGAACATTTCTGCATTTTGAGGTAGCCTCTTAAATGACAGTATGTCATAATGATTAACTCTTTCTCAGAGTAGCTTTTTAAATTGTTTGTAAATACTGTTATTATCATTAGAATCAGATATAATCTTACATTTATTAGTGTCTTGGAATATTTTTGCAATAGCTGATAATATTTTTAATTGCATACCGGTATCATTAGCCGGAGTAAATATCAAAAAGATATTGTTTACAAGTTTACCATCCGGAGCATCCCAATCTATACCTTTTTGTGATTTTGCGAAGAATAAATAAGGCTTATCAATTTCTTTGAGTCGTGCATGGGGTATTGAAAGGTTTTTGCCGAGAGCAGAACTAAGGATTTTTTCTCTGTTTTGAACTTCAGTTAAGAGGTAATTTTTATCAATTTTCATTATTTTTGATGCTTTTGTACATAAGAAATCTAAGTAGTCATCTTTAGAGAGTAAATCAAGATTGACAAAGATATGATTTAATTTAAAGAGTTGTTTGATGCTATGCTTTTTGGCTAGTTTATATGTTAACGACAATAAAGGTCCAAATAAAATCGAAGAGACTATAGCTCCAATAATAATTGCTATAAATACAGATTGATATATTAAACCTGATTCATAAGCAAGAATGCCTACGACTATATGCATTTCGCCACCCGGAGTATGAGCTAAGCCAATAGCTGTAGAATCTTGAATGTTTTTTTTCATTGAAAGACTACCGATAAAAGCTCCGATAAATCTTCCTGCGATTCCAAGGAAACTTATTAAACTTACAATTAAAAGGTCAAAATTAGCTATGAAGTCGAGCTTAAGACCGATATTTACAAAGAAGATTGGTACAAAAATGGAATGTACAAAATCATTAAAGAATTGCCTGTCTTTTTCTTTCAGGAGCTTTGATTGTCCGACAATTAGTCCGGCAAGAAAGAAACCAAATAATGAATGGATTCCTATTTTGAGGGTGATTGTACCAAATAAAATTCCTAATAAACAGACATAAGTTATAGTTGCTGAACTCGGATTAGAATTCTTAGTATGAATATATTCAATTATCTTATTAGAAAGTTTTTTACCAAGACTTAAAGCAGCAATCGTAAAGGTAACTGTTAAAAGGAGTATTTTTATTATAAATAATATTTCGGTTTGACCTTTTGAATATATGCCTAATATCACGGTGAAGAATAACCACCCAATAATGTCATTGATTGTTAAGGCAGAAACTATTAATACTCCGAGGTCTGTTTTTAAGATTTTTAAATCATATAATACTCTTATAGCAACAGGTAAAGCACTAATAGTCATAATTGAAGCGATAAATAAACTAAATAGAATCCTGTCTGTGCCGGGTAATAGATACCTGTCAGGTAAAAAGAATATCGGGAAAAATGCTATTAACATTGGTAAAAATATATCTGATAATGATATTATAAGAGCATGATTTCTCTGTTTCCAAACGCTTTCAAAATTAATTTCCATACCTGCTTGAAGCATTAAAAATAAGATTCCGGTCCATGCTATGGTATCAAGCATTGTAAGTTGTACTGTATTGATAGGGAAGAATGTTTTAAATAAAGTTGGGAAAAATCTTCCTAATATTGTTGGACCTAAGATTAAACCTATGATTAAGTCTCCGGTAATTGTAGGTTGATTAATTTTTAAAAAAAGATTACTAATAAGTTTTGATAGGGCTAAGATTGTGCCGAATTGAATTAGAAATAGTAAAATATTATGTTCGGATAGATATTCCATTAAAGTACCTTACTTAATTTTTACTAATAATTTAATAGGATTTTAGTAATTATGCAAATATTTAAAATAAAAAAATAAATGTATTATTCAATAACTTTAATGATTTTTAAACAATTTAAAAGTTGTAATTTGTTGTTCAATAGAATAGTTATATAAAAAAAGATTCAATATTTTTGTTGACAATAATTCTTTTATGAATATTTATGAATTAAAAGAGATATGAAAGGACGTAATGATGGCAAAGATGAGTGACCAGATGATTATAGATGAAGTATTTGCTTATATTACGGAAAATCAATATTGTTATTTAGCAACTGCCTTGGAAAAACAACCAAAAATTCGTCCTATGGTTTTATTTTATTATAACAGTAGGTTTTTTATGGTTACTTTTACTAATGATTCTAAGGTAGCTCAATTTAAGGGCAATAAATTATGTGAAGTTTGTATTCCTATTAATGATGAATATAAAAATAAAGGTTATATTAAAATGACAGGACAAGGTAAAATTATTAAGGATTATGATTTAAAATATGATGCTACACAATTTTGTTATTTTTTTGATGAATTGTATGAAGGTGCTGATGATCCTGATTTTGCTTTAATAGAGCTTACTTTTAATGCCTATGAAATAATGTCTCCGGGGGAAACTTTTAGTAAAAAAGTATCTGTATAGTAATAGTTGTATCTTTGAAATAAGCATTGTAAGTGTTAAAACTGATTTTCATATAGAAAATTTATAAAAAAACTTGACTTTTAAAAATATTGATATATAAATATATTACTTAAATATTGAGGAGAGTTATATGCAGTGCTTTGTTATACTGATTTCTGACCAAACAATGCCTAATCTTACTTTCTTGTCCTATGTATTAGATAAGCAAAATTGTGAATTTGATTTAATTTTGTTAACCACTAAGTTAATGCAAGAACAAAAAAAAGTTGAATCAATCTTAATGGCTTTAGATTATAAAGGGAAGTATAAAGAAATCTTAATTGAATCTGAGAATTTACAGAATAATATAAAGATTCTTGATTCTAATATTGAAAAAAATGAAAATGTAGAATATATAGTAAATATTACCTGTGGAAATAAGATTATGTTTTTATCTGTATATCTCTGGTTTTCAGGATTAACAAATGCTTTAATTTATTATTTGCCAATTAATTCAAATGCTTTTACATTGATTTATCCTATTGATAGAGAAGAAAGCTTTATACCTGAGTATTTAGATTCTATTGAACTTATTTTGAAGTCTTATAATATTGATATAAAGTCTGTTTCTGATCCTTTATTTGATTATAATATAGCTTTAAATTTTTATTTAATGTATAAAGAGAAGATTTCTTCTAAGCATAAGAAAGCTTTTTTGATGTTAAGGAATATTTATCATAGTAAAAATATTAAAATAAAGTATAATGAAGGAGAATTTGAGTATCCGGATGAGATTGTTGCCGAATTAAATAAAATTGAAATTGATAAAGAAGAGATTAACAAAATATTTGAATGTATATTTGAAGGAAACACACCAAAGAAAATCTCTACAGCATATATTGATTATATATCCGGGGGTTGGTTTGAAGAATATATTTATTATAATCTTAAACAAACTAATCCACAAGATATTATGTTGAATGTCAAAGCGACTAACTTACTTAATAATGAGTTTGATGTTTTTATGTTAAAAAACAATGTTTTATATTTTATAGAATGTAAGACTTCAGTAAACAGCCCTAACGGAAATATAATCAATGAAACACTTTATAAGTTAGATTCTCTATCTCATCCTGCAGGATTAACAGTAAAAAAGTTTTTGATATGTCTTGATGAAAAAATATTTGAGAAAGAGTTTGTCAAAATTAGAGCAAAACAAACAAGGATTCAGATTGTTACAGGTTCAAAATTAAACCCTGAAATCATAAAACAAGAATTGATGAGGTTATAAAATGGATAAGGTCTTAGAAAGTAAAAAACAAATATTTAATGCTTTAATTGATGAAAAGAAAGAAGATGAGGCTATAAAGTTTTTAGATGATTTAGTTCATAGATATCCTGAAAAAATGAATTATCTTTCTACTGCTAAATCTTATTATCAAAAATTAGGATTGATAGACAAAGTCATTCATACTCTTAATATTATGCTTAAAAATGAGCCTCATCGAGCTGATTTGTATTATGAAAAAGCTGTTATCTTTCTGGAAAGTGGACAGTTTAAAGATTTTGAGAAGATGATAGATGATGCTATTAAAGTTGATTTTACGAGGTTTGAATATTATGAAAAGCTTGCAAATTATTATATTCAAAGAAAACAATATGAAGAGGCCTTAAATTTATATAAAAAAGGTTATGAACTTAGTCCGGATCCTCGTTTTCAAGCTGCTTTCCAAGATGCTTTTAATAAGATGAAGATAGCTTTGGAAAAGAATGTCAATCCGGAAAAAGGTTTAAGACCTAATGATGCTTTGCCTTCTGATCAGACGGTTTTAGATTTCATTAATATTTTTTCCGGTCGGGAAAATGCTTATGCGAGACAATGGTTTGATGGCAGTAGTAAAGCCGGTTATGTTCCGGTAAAAGAGGCTTTAAGTTTTCGAGAAATGAGAAATCATTTATTGGGAAATACTACTCTTGGTGTATATCCTTTAGATTTAAATAATCAAGTAAAATTTATGGCGATAGATTTTGACGTACAGAAATTTGCTCAATATCAGTTATTATCTGATTCTAATTTTTCTAAATTTGTTTTCACCGGGATATTAGATATTGCGACTAATTTAAAAGCATTATTAAAGCAAGCAGAGATAAAAAGTTATATAGAATTCAGCGGATTTAAAGGTTTTCATCTTTGGATA
>JALNXV010000254.1 GCA_023230175.1 Candidatus Cloacimonadota bacterium | reverse complement strand
GGTCATTTTCAAATGGAGTTAAATTATATACATAATCTTCATTGATTGGTTCTCCGTTTAAATCAAAAATAGCGGCATAATAACATAAATTTAATTCAGTAGATGTTTCTGCCCAGAAAACATAAATCTTTTCATCATTAATTAAGGTTTTAACTAAAGATTGATAAGCTGAACTATAAGCAACAGGTTTACCGAAAGGAGCCCATCCTTCTGCAATGTTACCGTCATCATCAATTTTTAATAATTGATAATTCTCATTATTATTCATTTGCGAATTAGCAAAACTAAAGATTAAATAATCAGAAAAAGCATAAGATACAGTAGTATTAGTTCCTAACGTAAATTCATCATATACTCTTAAAATTAGTTTTCCGGAATCTCCCCAAACACGCTGGTGATTTTCAAGTCTTTGACCCATAATTGATAAAACTGTTGATACATTTTCTGTCCAGAAAAGTTCCCATCCGCCATTTCTCCAATTTATAAATATACCGGTATTTCGAGCAGAAGCATTATCTTTCAATTGCATACCATTATCACCAAGTAATCTATCTCCTTGAGAATTAATTATTTGCACATAAGGAACTACAAGAGTATTTTCAATTCTTGCCCAAGCAATACATAATTCACCATTATCATTAATTTCTATATTTAAATCTTGTTCAATAATATAACCTTCATCATCAAGGGAAACTCTGGCACCGTTATGAGGCATTACTTCATTGCCTTGAGCATCAATAATTTGGTAATACATTTTAGCACCGAAGGTACCATGTCTAGTATCTAACCATAAAATAAAAGTAGTATTATTATGAGAAACAGTTTTAAAATATTCTGCATTACCGGAAAGTCCCCAATAGACTTCGATACCATTTTGAGTTAGAAGATGATCTCCGGCTTCGTTAATCATTTGAGTCATTAAGGCAAGAGAACCTGTTCTTTGATCAGCCCAAACAACATTATATAAATCACCAACAACTTTAATATTAGCTCCTGATTGACCACCCATAGTATCAGAAATTATCATACCACCTTCACCCCAGGCAACTGTTCCATCAGCATTAAATTTTTGAGCGAAGATTTGTCTCTCAGAATCTTCATTATAACGAGCGTCTTCCCAAACAAGAACAGCACCATTATCATTAGTTTTAGATAATCTTAAGGCATCTTGTTTTGTCTCCGATTGAAAAACAGGGATTCCACCTTCTTGCCATTGAGGATTTCCATTTAGATCAATCTTTTGCACATAAATATCAGGATTAGTATGAGGAGAAGTTCTTTTATCTTCCCAAGCGATGATTGCTCCACCGGTTGATACTTCTACTATACGATGTCTTTCTTGTGCAAACAAAGAATCTCCGGCTGGCTGGTATAAAGCTATACCATTTTCGTCCCATAAAAGATTTCCTTCTAAATCTATTCTTTGAAGTCTTAATTGAACAGTAGGTTCTTTAGATTCCCATGCAAAGATAAAGCCTTCATTGCCATCGGGAGACATTTTAACGTTACTTTGATCATTTTCCATTTCGATTAGAGGAATAGGGCCCCAAGCTATTTCATCTTCTTGAGTAAATCTTACGATATAAATATCTCCGGCATTTTGTTCAGGGTAACGAACATAAGCCATAACAGCTCCGCCTTCTTCATCTTCCCAGAAAGTATTTGAACCTTTTTTTGTGTTAGTAGCATCAACATTAATACCATTAGTTTGCCAACTAAAGTTACCGGTTGAATTTATATGTTGAGCGTAAATTTGTGTAAGTGATTCACGATTATCAGTCCAAGCCATATAAGTACCGCCATTTGCATCGGGAACCATATTTACACTTATTTGCACATTTGTTGCAGAGCAAACAGGTACACCAAACTCACCCCAAAGCTTATCTCCGGAAGAATTTATTTTTTGAGCTTTAATGTTACCATCGGGGTCATCAGCAAAACATACATAACCAATAATAACAGCGTTATCGCTTGTTGTAATTACCATTGGATCTTCTTGTCTATCGTAATTATTATCGACAATCACGCCACTTTCGCCCCAAAGTTTTTCTCCGGTTGGAGACATAAGTTGAGCAAATAAATCTCTTCCACCGTCTCTGGTATCTGACCAAACATAGACCACTCCTTCGTTAATTGCAGTGGATGATCTGAACCATTCGATATTTGTACCTTGTCTAACAGCTAATGCTTCATCAAATACATTTTGAGCAAAAATTGTACTAACAAACAGTATTAACATCATTATCATAATAACTTTTTTCATAGTTCCTCCGAATTTTTTATTCATTAACAATATTTATTAAGCAATTTGCTTTCCAAATTTAATCAATTTTTATTTTATTGACAAAAAACAGTAGTATTTTAAGATTAGTTAAAATATTTTTGGAGTGAAAATGTCAATTAAGATAGTAGATATCCACAAGCATTCGTTAGCGGCTTCAACGCCTTTAAGGACAGGCGACCTAATAAACTTTATTGATGATGATGAAATTAAAGACATATTAGATTTAATGTTCTTTTCTCAAAAAGATTGTTTCACCATTAAGTATTCAGATACTAACAATACAAATCTTGAATGTACAATACACAATGACTTTTCAAAACCTCTTGGTATTGAAACAGAATTACCTCGTTGTAAAAATTGTGTAAACAACTGTATATTTTGTTTTATCGACCAGATGCCAAAAGGTTTACGTCCTTCATTATATGTCAAAGATGATGATTATATTTATTCATTTTTCTATGGTAATTTTATTACTTTGACAAACTTAACTAAACAGGATATAAACAAAATTATTAGTCAACATATTTCACCGTTATATGTGTCAATCCATACGACAAATCCTACATTGCATAAGAAAATGCTTCGGTACAAACATAATTTTGAAATTATGGAAACCCTCAAAGCTTTACAAGATGCCGAAATCGAACTTCACACTCAGATTGTACTTGTGCCGGGTTACAATGACCAAGCAGAACTCTTTAAGACCTTAGCTGATTTAGTTGAAATGGAAAATGTAAACTCTATAGGAATAGTTCCGGTAGGCTTAACCAAACAAAGACAAGATCTTAATAAACTAAGAAAATTCACCAAAGAAGAAGCCTATGAAATCATTAAAAATGTCGAAGTAATGAAAAATATGAGAAAGATTACTCATATCTATTGTGCTGATGAACTCTTTGTCTTAGCCGAACAACCAATACCTTCAGATTTATGGTATAACGATTATGAACAAATCGAAAATGGTATCGGACTAATCAGAAAATTATGGGAAAACTGGAAAAATATTAAAAAGAAATTCTATAGATTTATTAATTCTTTAGAAGGAGAACCTCTTTTTGTTACTTCTGTATCAGGAATTCAAGCCTTAAACCCTATCCTAAACGAAATCCAAAAAAACTTTCCGCAAAAAGCTATCTCTGCTTACGTTGTCAAAAATGAATTCTTCGGCAATGATGTAACTGTAACCGGACTTCTCACGTGGAAAGATATAAAAAATCAAATCCAAATAAAACCAAATAATTACTTAGTTTTATCTTCTGCTATGTTTAACTATGAATCACTCACGCTGGACAATCACCATATAGATGACATAAAAAAAGAAATAAACATCCCTATCATTGTAATAGATGAACTCTTTAATGACTGGCAAATTTATTAAATATAAAAAAAGTGCAAACATTATAGTTTGCACCTCAATTATATCAAAAAGGTGGGTAAAGCCCACCTTTTCTTTATTTTAAAAGTAACATCTTATGTGTTGCAGAATGCTCTTCAGTACTAATTTTATATAGATATATTCCGCTACTTACAGGATTATTTTTATTATCGACGCCATTCCATAAGATATTATGATTACCTTTGTCCATAAACTCATCAATTAAAGTTTTAACCTTTTGACCTTTAACATTATAAATATCAATTTTAACATTGGAAGCATATTTCATATTGAAGGCAATTTTAGTCTCAGGGTTAAATGGATTAGGATAATTACCAAGAGATTTAAATGGTGTCGGAGTAGTTTCTACATCATCATCAATAGAAGTAAAAATATCTGTAGATACTTTTTGCATATATAAGCTATAAATAAGTTGTTTGCCGGAAGAAATACCATCTTTCCATATAACTGATACTGTAGTAGGGCTATTTTTAATTATTTGTGGTTCAACTTGATACTTAATATGATTATTTACTAAATAACCTTCAGATGAACCAAGAATGTTTCCATTAGAGTCTAACATATTCATATAAATATCAAAATCACTTTCATAATCATAATAAGAGAAAAGCGATTTTTGACTTGCTATCAAAATTCTTGAATCCATTGGTATCATTGAAGGTTGAAAATGATGAGCTTCGTCAACAAACACAACTTTACCTAAACCGTCCCATAAAGGAGTAATAGCATTATCTTCTAAGCTATACTTCTGCAATACGACTTTATTATAACCTGATACAATATTATTATTATCAACATAAGATACATATAAGAAAGAATTTTGAATCATTACTTGAGCTTCAGTTTGCTCATTATCAAAAGGAGTTAAGTTATATACATAATCGTCATTGATTGGCTCTCCGTTTAAATCTAAAATAGCAGCATAATAGCATAAACTAAGTTCAGTAGATTGCTCTGCCCAGATAACATATATCTTTTCATCATTAATTATTGCATTAGCCAATATTTGATTAGCAGCATTTTCATAAACAGGTTTACCGGAAGGCAACCAATCCTCAATAATTTCTCCTTCAGTATTAATTTTTAATAGTTTATAATTAACATACATATCATAATGATAAGCATATAACAAATAATCAGAAAAGGCGTTAGTTACAACAGTATTAACACCGTCAAAAGTAAAGTCATCAAAAATATGTAAAATCTCTTTACCGGAAGAGCCCCAAACTTCTTGATAATTTTCTATTCTTTGACCCATAATGCCCCATACTAACTCAAAATTCTCAGTCCAGAAAATTTCCCATCCGTTATTTCTGTAATTTACAATAATTATATTTCGAGAAGAAGCATTTTCTCTTAATAAAAGTCCTTCTTGTTCAAGCATCTTCTCACCTTGATTATTAATTATTTGAGCATAAGGTACTAACAAATCTTCTTCGATTTTATACCAAGCAATACAAACTTCACCTTGACTATTAATCTCAGCATCAAATCCATAAGAATACATCCCAATATCTTCACCATTATGAGGTAAGAGTTCATTTCCTTGATTATCTATAATCTGATATTTTAAATTTTTTTGAATAATAGAATCTTCCTCCCAGATAATAATAGTATTACCTTCATAATTAAAAGATTTAAAAGTTTTGATATTTGCATTATTACCACCGGTGACTGTAATACCATCATCTTCTAATAAG